>CAXREW010000092.1:0-3131 GCA_964229455.1 Flavobacteriaceae bacterium
GCGAACCCATCGAATTGTTGGTCGCACCAATGGTGAACCAAGAATCGTAATTGGCTTCCGGAAAGAACGGGAGCACGGCAGCATTGAGGGCCCAACCGAAGTCGGCACCCAACGCGCTCTGGTAAAACCCTTCGGTACTATTGACGTGCAAAGGGGTTGCAATGTCACCGAATACTGCAGACAATTCGTCTGTTGCGTTGGTGATTTGCGCGTACACGTGGTACGTTTTCATTCCCTCCAGTCCTGGAATTCCAGTGGTGTCATGGTTGGCTATCACTTCGGCGTGAATGCCCGTAACCTGACCGATTGCAAGCCCGCTGACAACGCAGCAGACCAGCAGAAGCGCGGCATGTTTCATCAAGTAGATCGTTCGTGTTCTTCTTGAAGATACTATAAAATCTTCGTATTTAAAAATTGACTTTTCGTCGAAATTATACGAAGAGGAAGCGTCAATCAGGGCGCCGTAAACTGAACTTCGAACGGCGGCTCTGCGGATGTGCCGTGGCACATAACGGCCTGGCGTTTGTCGTCCGTCATCAGGGCGAACTGTCGGTAGGCACCGGTGGAATTGGCCGTCAAGTCACAAACTATGGCAGTCAGTACATTCGTCCCGGGTTCCACGCGCCCTTTCCAGGTGCCTGAGAAGGCCGCTACCCGCCCGTCATCGTGGCTTTGCTCGAGTTCGGCAGTGCCCATGGCACCGATGGTGAAGGTGAAGGTGCTGCTGCCCACTTTGGCTTCTTTACCCCGTACGACGATGACTTCGCCGTTGGCGTTGAGTAAGGGGTATTCCGGGCGCACGCCAGTCCATGTGCCGTACCAATTTTCAACGCGAAAGGGTTCGATCGGTTTAGGCGCTGCAGCCACCGCTTGTGTCCGTTGCTTCTCACCTTGTGCGGGCGTCGATTCGCCGCAAGCGCACAAGCCCAAGGCGAGGAGCAAGGCCGTGGAGGAAATCAAGGTGTGCATGATTCAGAGAATTCGCTGAGCAACAACAACAAGTCACTGACCGTGGTGAGTTCATCGCCGTCCACATCCCCGATGCAGGGTGACGCGATGCACCCGTAATCGGACAGGAACAGCAAAATGTCCGTCACGGCGATCATGCCGTCGCCGTCCAAATCGCCGGGACAAGGGCATTCTTCCAAGCAGGAGCCGTCTTCGATGGTCGCTGCAGGATCGTAATTACACGCCTCCAGGTCCGTGCAACCGGCACACGATTCAAATTCACAGCTGCCGTCGTCGATGCTGACGCTCAGGTCAAAATTGCACGCGGCCACATCCATACATCCGTAACACGACTCGAAATCGCACGTCCCGTCATCGACCGTCGCGGCCGGGTTGTAGTTGCAGCCCGCTGGATCGGTGCATCCCGGAGGATCCACGTCGAGGCATAAGTCGAAGATGCTGATGTCAGCAGAGAAATAGGCGCCTTCCGATCCGCTCCAGCCATTTCCGATGCGGATGAACCAGGTACCATTGCCTTCCGGTGCACTGCCAATGGTTGCGGCGCCGGTGTAGGAGCCAGACGCGCTGGTGTCCCATGCGCCGGGCCAAAATCCGGAACTCGTGCAGCCAAAATCGACATCGAACCCACCAATCTGGCGGCATTCCCCGTCCGGTGCCTCGATGATGACCGTGAGGTCGCTGGCTTTGGAACCGTCGCCATTGACGTTTTCGAAGTCCAAGAATACTGTCACAGCCGCTACGTAGCCGAAGCCGCTCACCGCAATTGAAACCGTTTCGCCTGGTCCCAAGGTGTCTGCCAACGACATGACGGCTTCGCAATTGCAGGCCCCTCCGTTCGGCGAATAGAAGCAGCTGCCGTCGTCCACGAGGTTGAATTCATCGTAATTGCACGCAACGGGATCGGTGCAACCATAGCAGCTCGATCCGTCGCCCCCACATTCCCCACAGATGTCTTCCGTGGCACATGAGCCGTCATTCAATACCGCTTCAGGGTCGAAGTTACAGGCCCACTCAAACGTGCAGCCGTAGTAAGCACAACTCGTCGAGAATTCGTCACAGGTCGTGTAGCACGTGCCTTGGCCATTGATCAGGGGGATCAAGGCGGAGTTTTCAACGGTAGGGTGGAATTCCTGGTTGAACGATCCTCCAGCCACTGCGTGGCAGTAACTCATGATGGTACCGACTTGAGGAGCGGGGGTGTTGGTGCAGCTGCCCTCCGCCGCATAACAATCATCGATGGGCCCACCCGGCCATCCGCACCAGTGGGTGTGGTTGGAGCCGAAGTTGTGCCCGAATTCATGAGCGACAACATTGAGGTTCCAGCTGTAGTTGTTCAGGTTGTACACCATGGATGGGCTCAAGTAGGAACTGAATCCGGCGGCGTACGATGCATTGCAGTTGACGCCGAGGTAGGCGATGCCGCCTGTTCCGGTATCCGATCGTCGGGTCAACAAATGCACAATGTCACGCGGACGGCTCGCGAGATCGGGGTTTTCGAGCCACTCGAGCCGAAACGCATCAAGCATGGCGCCGGCGTTGCCAGTGAAGGCCGCGTACGGATCAGTGGTTTCCCAGACGTTGATGTACGAAGCAGCGAGGTAAATGAGGTCGTTCAGTTCCGTCTGGTAGATTTCACTCACCCCGGTGAGCAGGGCAAGGGCCCATTCGACGGAGGCGTTGCAGTCAGCGCCAAATTGGTTGAAGGTGAAGTAATCGATGTCAAGCGCAATTTCAACGCACTCTGTAACGGGGTTGCTGGGCAGCGGGCTAGGCAGGCCCATCGGCTGAGGTGCCTGCACTTGCTCGCCCAGGGTTTCCAGTCCGCATTCGAATGCCGGCGTGAACAGCGCATCGGCGGTGGCATACAAGACGAACAATCCGGTTTCGCGCCCGTCGCATTCGAGTCCGCCCAATTCGTATTGCACCCCTTGGTACCGGATGGCTCCAGCAATTTGACCATCCAAGAAGACGATGGACCCGTGGATGTCGTCATTGGCAATCCGGTAGCTCAATAAGCGCGGCGTATACAGTTCTGTTCGGAGGCCGTCTTTGGTCATGTGCCCGATTTCCAAATCAGAACGATACGCCCTGAATTCGTGCAAGATGACCGTCGTATGCGCGCCTCCCGGAAAGGTCAACGGCAATTCCCAGTAGGCCGGCCG
>CAXREW010000093.1:0-3252 GCA_964229455.1 Flavobacteriaceae bacterium
GTTCCACGGAATGCTCAGCTCTCCTTCACCCGCGATGGCGTCCCGCAAGAACCCCATGTACTCGTCCGCTTCTGCTTGGCGCTGTGCTTCGTTCGAGGACCCCCCGCAGCACTTCAAGTGGCTGCTGGTCACGAGCAACGGCACCCCCCAATCTGGATGGCCTTCGACCAAAGCGGGGAATTGCCGCGTCACCGACGCGTACGATGAAAGGATGTCGCCCTTGGCGGCAATCATCAAATCCCAGTCGTCTTCCACCACGTTCCAAGAACCCCCACCTTCGATGGGCAACCAATCGTTCAAGAGGTTTTGGACGTAGGTTGGGCTGACATCGGACACCTCAGACAACGCGAGGATGTCCGGGCTGACAGCTTGCAGAATGCGCTCCATGGCCTGCTGGGCATTGGGTTGGTCCATCCGGCCGTTCATGTTCCAAAAAGCGACGCGGTCGAGCGTGCCTTCGGGCCGTTCGATGCTCATTGGGAGGAAGGGCACTAGCGATTCGCTCAAGGCGTGGCCCATCCCATCTTCCGGGAAACCAACCTGGGTGGCGTTGTCGTACCACTTGATGCGAACGTCTGGCCCGATGACTTGAGCCATATCCCGGCTGAAAGCAATCTCAAATTCCTTCCCGCTGTAGGTAGGTGCTGCCCGCATGCCCACTTCGTTGAAGGATTCAATGCCCGACCCGTTCGTGTAGCGGATGGCTTGCCGGGTGGCCAAGTTGATGAGCAAATCAACGCCGAGGCCTTGGCTCGCGTAGTCCACGCCTGTGTTGGGGTCGTCGTCGAGATCCAAAAGGATGCGGAAATCGTTGGGTAGGACGTCTTCATCTAGCGCCACCTCTTCGACCATCTCAATGTGCAGGTACAGCCATTCGGCATTGCTGGTGACCGCGGCCGCTACAAACGGACCACCCTCCGTGTCCGTGCTGTGTGGAATGCCGCCCCAATCTTCAAATTGGTTGTCCAATTGAATTTGCCCCAAGACGGGGAGTGTGAGCAACACGAGGAAGGGGAGAATGAGGTTTTTCATACCGAACCGAATTAAAGTGCAAGCAAGTTACGGGTAGATTTGCCGGCATGAATCGCCGCCAAAGCACCTGGATGCTTCACTTCATTGTCCTGATTTTCGGGTTCACGGGAATTTTGGGCAAACTCATCTCGCTCGATGCGGATCAGTTGGTGTTTTGGCGGGTGTTGCTGGGGGGAGGTTTGGTGTGGTTGTGGCTTGCGGTGCGTGGACGCGTTCAGCGCTTCCCTTTGCGGAGCTTGTGGAAGGTGGCCTTGGTGGGGTGTACGGCTGCGGCACATTGGATTGCATTTTTCGCGAGCATCAAGGTGAGCAATGTTTCGGTGGCGTTGGCGACGCTGGCTACTACGCCGGTGTTTGTCAGCGTGGTGGAGCCGTTGGTGCACAAGCGGCGGGTGGACGTGCGTGAAGTGGTGCTGGGTGTGGTGATCATTGGTGGATTGTTGGTGTTGTTGTGGGGCCCGGCGCCAGACGGAGCGGTAAGCGACTTGAGCCAGTATTACCTCGGTGTGGGGTTGGCATTGGTGTCCGCGGCGTTGGCTGCAGTGTTTGCCACGCTCAATTCGGTCCTTGTGCGCTCCCATGATTCAGCAAACTTGACACGGGTGGAATTACTCAGCGCAGCGGTAGTACTGGCTGTTTTGTTCTTGGCACAAGGCAAGGGATTGGAGGCCGCACATTGGAGTGTTCCGCGCGAAGATTGGCTGTGGTTGGGGCTGCTGGCAACGCTTGCCACGGCGTTTGCTTTCTTGATGAGCATCGAGGTCATGAAGGAGCTTTCTCCCTTCACCACGGCGGTGGCCATCAACTTGGAACCGGTGTATGCGATCGTGTTGGCGGCGTTGATTTTTGGGGATGAGGAGCGGATGCACGGCGGGTTTGACCTCGGCGCAGCCATCATCGTCGGTGCGGTTTTCGTGGACGCCTGGCTCAAACGCCGCGCCCGGTTGAAGGAGGCTTAGGCGACGAAAAGTTCAGCGGCAATCGCGTCGGCCATCACCCAATGCGGTTCTGCGATGCGGTAGACTCCGCTGCCGACTTCTTTTAAGATTCCCTGATTCAAGAATCGTTTCCACGCTTCCGGTTCGGTCACATCGGGCCGCAGGCCAAAATGATTCGATAGGTCGGTCAGATTAATGCCCCGGGCGGTGCGCAAGCCGGTCATGAGGGATTCATTGTAACGATCGGTGGAGGAAAGCGTTTCGGTTTCGCACGGCAAATCCGCTGCGCTGGATGCGCCAGCCAAGGCACGGATGTACTTCGGGTTGTTGGCCACATTGGCGTACCGGTGCGTTCCATCAAACCCATGCGCACCCGGACCAATGCCCCAATACGGAAGCCCCGACCAGTAGTGCTGGTTGTGCACGGCGTGGCCACCGGGTTTGGCCCAGTTGGACACCTCGTAATGCTCAAACCCCGCTTCCGCCATAGCGTCGCAAAGCCGGCCGTATTCAGCCTCCACCGTTTCGTCTTCGGGGACGTCTTGCGCCCCCTGCTCTACACGGCGCCCCAACACGGTCCGGTCTTCCACCGTTAGAATGTAGGCGGATAAGTGGTCCACAGGCAGGGCGGTGAATTGCTTTAGTTCGTCTTCGAAGGAAAGCGCCCGGTTGGGCAATCCGTAAATGAGGTCAGCCGATATGTGACGGAATCCAGCCTCGGCCGCGAGGCGCACTGCCGCCGCCGCATCTTCAGCTGAATGCTGCCGGTTCATCCAATCGAGTTGGTTTTGATCAAACGATTGCAAGCCAATGGAAAGGCGGTTGATGCCCATGTTCAACCACGCTTCTAGCCGTTCCGGCGTGACGTCTTCCGGGTTGGCCTCCAAGGTGACCTCCCGGCAATTCGGTGCATGAGGGAGCATGCGCTTCAACAAGGCTTCCAGTCCAGATAGGTGAAAAAGGGAGGGGGTTCCGCCACCAAAGTAGATGCTTTGAAGCTGCTGGAAATCGGGATTTTCCGCGGCGATGCGCAGGTCCAATTCCCGGACCAAAGCCGTTTCCATCGCCGCCATCGTTTGGGTGTTGGTGGAGAAATGGAAGTCGCAGTAATGGCATGCAGTTCTGCAGAATGGAATGTGAATGTAAATCCCAAACATGCCCCTAAGTTCGCTCCAAATTCCGCCTAACTTGCTCTCATGGAATGGGAAGTTCGTTGGCCCGATGGACGGGCGGAGCGCGTTTCGCCCCAGGCGGGCGAAGCGTGGGATTGGAAACCCGTTGG
>CAXREW010000094.1:0-2949 GCA_964229455.1 Flavobacteriaceae bacterium
TGCATCGTCGTACTGAGCATTCAAAACGACGGTGATGATTCCAGTCGAAGTCAATTGAGCGACAAGGACGCGGTTGTCGTCACCGGAAATCGCGTCAGCTGAAGCTCCCGGAATGACAAACCACGAAGCTCCTGTGAAGGTGTCGACGGTGAATCCGTTTCCGGCATTGAATTCTGCGAGGTATGGTTCCATACCCACTGCACTCAAGCCGCCCGTTCCGGTATTGTCCTCTGACCCGATGGTGAACCAACTGTCGTAAGCGAGGTCAGGGAAAAAACCAATGAACGCAGGATTCAAATCTTGCGCGTAGTTCACGGAAGCCACTGGATCATGGAAGAACGTCGTGGTGGTCAAAACGCTCAAAGGAGCATTTTGCGCCTCTCCAACCGTTCCATAAATCGCGACCAATTCGTCATCGGGCGCATCAAAATTCACGTAAACGCGGTAAGTCGTTCCGTATTCCGATGTCGCATGCACTTCCGCCTCTACACCGACGACGTCGGCCAAAGCGGGTGCAGCCATGAGGCCCCCGAGGAAGGCCAAGAGTAAGTTTCGCATGGAAATTGAGTTACAGTTACTTGGTAGTTGTGAATCTGCAAACTACAATTTCCCCGATGATTGCGCAACTCGGATTTGCGCAGGATCGGTTTTGTTAGCGCTTAAGCCGCAGAATCAAGTGCTGCGTGCTGGCATCGTGGCCGACTTCGGTACCTTCATTTGCCCACTCAGCAAGGATGTTTTTGGCCAATACCTTGCCCAATTCCACTCCCCATTGGTCGTAGCTGCAAACATTCCAAAGCAAGCCTTGGATGAAGATCCGGTGCTCGTACAAGGCAATCAATTGGCCTACATTTCTCGCATTCAATGCCTCCAATAAAATGAATGTACTCGGACGATTTCCTTCGAAAACACGGTGCGGCGCGATCGACTCAATCTCCTCCACTGTTCGCCCAGCAGCCTCCATTTCCGCGCGCACATCGGCTTCATTCCGCCCGCACATCAATGCCTCTGCCTGAGCAACGGCATTGGCCAACAACTTGGTGTGGTGATCGGTATAGGCGGAAAGCGGTGCATCCACAGCGATGATGTCCGCAGGGTGAATGTCCGTGCCTTGGTGCAGCAATTGATAAAACGCGTGTTGGCCGTTGGTTCCAGCCTCTCCCCACACCACGGGTCCCGTCGCGTGTTGCACGGGCAGGCCGTCTCGCCCAACGTATTTACCGTTGCTTTCCATATCGGCCTGCTGCAGGTAAGCAGGGAAGCGATCCAAATCTTGGGCATAAGGCAGGACAACGTGGGTCGGGAATCCTAAATATTCGCGGTACCAGACTCCCAGAAGCGCACTGATAAGAGGTACGTTTTCCCGGGCCGGTGCTTCGGCAACGTGCCGGTCCATCGCGCGTGCACCAGCCAACAGCTCTCCGAATGTAGCACTACCAACAGAACACGCAATGCTCAATCCCACCGGGCCCCAGAGGCTGTAGCGGCCTCCACCCCAATCCCGGAACCCAAAGACATTCGCTTCATCCACCCCGAACCCAACAGCCGCCGGCACATTCGTCGAAACCGCTGCAAAGTGCTCCGCCACGGGCAAAGAAGCAGATTCAACCCAAGCCTTTGCCGCATCGGCATTGGCCATGGTCTCCTGCGTTGTGAAGGTTTTGCTTACTACGATGAACAGGGTTGACACGGGGTTCAAGCCGTCCAACACCGATTCCAAATGGGCGCCGTCCACGTTGCTAACGAAATGGACCTTTGGACCGCCTTTGGACTGATTGCGCAAGGCCTTCGTCACCATGAGCGGCCCCAAATCGGAACCACCGATGCCAATGTTGACCACATCTTTGATGCGCCCATTGGACCGCAGCGCGTCGGCATAAACCCCCATCGCCTCACGGGTAGCCAGCACCTCATCCATTACATCCTCTCCGTCCACTGTGAACCCATCACCTGCTTCTCCACGCAACGCCATGTGCAGCACCGCGCGGTCCTCTGTCTGGTTGATGTGCTGCCCAGCGAATAGTTGTTGGACCCCTTGCGCCCAGCCGGCCTCATCAGCAAGGGCGAACAAGGCCTCCATGACTTCGTCGGTCACCCGGTGCTTCGACCAGTCGATGTACAGCCCGTCCAGTGACGTGGACATGCGTTGCAATCGACTCGAGTCTTGAGCGAACAAATCACGCAAGTGCAATGCACCGGCGTTCGAGGCCAACTCCACGAGGCGCTTGTGCGCAGCAGATTGGCGAAGGTGAAAAGGCTTCAGCATGCAGCTCAGGCGTTGCGGTTGACGCAATTCAGGTCTTCAAAAGCCTGCTTTAAGCGCTCCACGAAATACCCTTCGCCTTGGCGCAACCAAACGCGTGGATCGTACTTCTTTTTATTCGGTACGTCCGGCCCTTCTGGGTTGCCAATTTGGGTCTTGAGGTAATCGATGTTGTCCGTTACGTAATCCCGGATGCCGCTCAAGAAAGCCCACTGCATATCCGTGTCGATGTTCATTTTGATCGCCCCGTAGGAAATGGCCTCGCGGATTTCCTCCACGGTCGAGCCACTGCCTCCATGGAAGACAAAATCAACTGGGTTGGAACCGGTGCCAAATTTCTCCTCAATGAACTTCTGGCTGTTGTCCAAAATTTTGGGCGTAAGAGAGACGTTGCCCGGCTTGTAGACACCGTGAACGTTTCCAAAAGCAGCTGCAACCGTGAACTGATCGCTGATGGCGCGGAGCTCTTCATAAGCGTACGCTACTTCTTCCGGCTGGGTGTACAGCTTGCTGCTGTCGATGTCGGTGTTATCCACGCCATCTTCTTCTCCACCGGTAACTCCCAACTCAATTTCGAGGAACATGCCCAAGCCGTGCATGCGCTCGAGGTAAGGCTTGCACGTGGCAATGTTCTCCTCAATGGGCTCTTCGCTCAGGTCAATCATATGCGAGCTAAACAAGGGCTG
>CAXREW010000095.1:0-2062 GCA_964229455.1 Flavobacteriaceae bacterium
CCACGATGGTGCCGGTGCCGTCCGTTTCACCGGAGCACGTCTCACAGATTCCATCAACGTAAATGCAGGCCGCCGAATCAGTCGCAGCGCTGTTGTAGTTGCAGGCTGTGGCGTCTTGGCATCCAACGATTTCGTCGGCATCGCACACGCCGTCATCGTCTGCGGCGTTGTCCACCACCGTGCCCGTACCGTCAGTTTCGCCAGAGCAGGTTTCACAGCCCTCGGCAAACACGCAGGACGCGTCGTCATCAGTGGCCGAAGCGTCGTAGTTACACGCCAATTCGGACATACAACCCGCGATTTCCAGCTCATCACAAACACCGTCACCGTCGGTATCGCTCAAGCAGGCATTCGCGCAGTCGTAGTACTGCGGCGGGTAGGTGCACGTTCCGTTGTCTGAAGTGGCTAGATCGTAGTAATTGCAAGCACTGGAGTCGGTACAGCCTTCGATGATGGCGCCTTGCATGGCGGTACCATCGAACGTTTGGGTCACGATCACTGTGTTGGTCGAATCGCCCTCGATCCAGATTTCAGCGCTCAAGGTCCACGTGAAGACGTCATCCGTGGTCAATTGCATGACGATGGCTTTGTAATCTTCACCGGCATACCCATTGACTGCATCGGTGCTGCTCAATTCCCAAGCACCCTGTGAATCCACGTCGTCCATGGCAATGTCCACCGCGCCGTAGTTCCCACTGGCCATTCCGTCGAGGATGAAGTTTTGCGACCAAGGCGTCAAGGACGTCTCTTCGAGGTCCACATCGGCCTCACCGGCCCCGTCATTCGGGAACACCGTCAAACCGATGCCCACCCACGAGTCGATTTCGTGCGCATTGTACCCACCGTAAAAGAAGCCGGGCGGTGGCACGCCACCGGAAGTGGCTCCGATGCAGAAGGAGTTGTTGTAAATCCCGCCTGGCGCACTGATTGTGGCCGGGTAGTCTGCGTTCCCGAAGATGCGGTGGACAAAATCCGTTTGGTTGACCGTGTGCACGTACACCTTGTAAACGGAGTATCCCGTGTAATCGAACGCAGAGAACTGGTCGATGATGAAAGGCGACGCGTTGGTCTGGGTGAATTTGTACTGATCGTTGAGGACCATGCCGGCGGCTTCCACGTCGGGAGCGGTTGGCATGGCGGGTTCCGATGGACCGTTGGTCGCAAAGGACATGTGAACACATGTGCAGGCAATCAAGGACAGGAGTCCTGATTTGACCGCACCCTTCGTTAGGGTTTTGGCAATTTGGCGCATGGTGATAAATCGGCGATTTGCACTAAAATACAAAAATCATGACTTAACACGCAATAAAAAGCTTTTAATCTAAAATTATACACTAGAAAGCCAATCCAATCCCGCTTCCATCCCATGGCGATAATCCGCGCGCAAATCGCTGGCACTCACGCTGTATCCATCGGATTGCAGCGGCGCATACGGCGCGATTTCCGCGACACCTAAAGAAAAAGCCTGCAAGTCAATGACTTACAGGCTTCTTCGTGACCCTGTAGGGATTCGAACCCCAAACCTTCGCATCCGTAGTGCGATGCTCTATCCAGTTGAGCTACAGAGCCATTTTCTCCGTCGAAACGGGGGGGGCAAAGATACCAACTCGTGTTGAACCGCCAAACGGTTCGCAATAATTCTCTTTATCCGCGTGCAATCAACGCCCCATGTCCTTCCGCAATTCCTTGGTCAGCCCGTCCTCGTGCAGCATGATGCCGATGGTGTGGTGGCGGAAGTAGGCCATGGAAACGTATTGTTTGCCGCCGTAGTCATTGCCCTGGCCCCACGAGTTCTTGATGATGAAGTACTCCCGGCCTTGGGCGTCAGCGGCCCGACCGACGATGTGCATGAGGTGGTCGTCTGTATTCTCCTGTGAATCAAACGCCGATTGGCGCATGGCTTGGTCCACGTTAGGCTCTAGTGGCATCGCATCCAACGTCCCCCACTCCTCTTTGCTTGCCGCGGCTTCGGGCATAATCGCCCAGCCGTCGCGGAAAGAAAAGCCTTTGTTGCTCACATCGGCGTCCCAAGCGACGGTGTAGCCGTTTTCGAGGGCGTGGT
>CAXREW010000096.1:0-3403 GCA_964229455.1 Flavobacteriaceae bacterium
AGTCGTGATGGAGTTGAACTGCGCCACAATGATGAGGAGGATCAAAAACAGCGCGAGCAAAAGGGCGCGCGACAAAAAGGCCAATTCTTTGGCTTGCTCTTCCTGCTGACCGGTAAAAGCAAACCGCACGCCATCGGGGATTTCAAACCCATCCAAGGCCGCTTCCATCTGTGCCACGATCTCGTTGGCGTTGGCGCCTTCGAGCACGTTGGAGCTGAGGGTGATGATGCGGTCGAGGTCTTTTCGCTTGACGCTGCTGAACGTTGTGCTGCGCTCTGCAGTCGCCACGGCACTGATCGGCACCTCTTTGATTTGGCCATCAGACGCACTGCGGAAGATCACCTTCTGGTTCATCAAGGCGTCGACGTTGTTGCGGGCCGACTCTTCAAAACGCACATTGATCGGGTAGTCGTCCTCCCCGTCCTTGTAAGAGCTGACCTCACGCCCGAACAGTGCGGTTCGAATGGTGTATCCGATGTTCTGGGTGGACAGCCCGTAGCGGCGTGCCTTCTCGCGGTCGATGGTAATCGGGAGTTCGGGCTTGCGCTTGTCGACGTCGATTTTCAATTCCTCAACTCCAGCTACGTCCAATCCTCGGAGGTATTGACGCATGGAGGTGGCTGCGGCCAACACATCGTCGTAGTCCTCGCCGCGGATTTCGATGTTGATCGGTGGGCCTTGGGGCGGCCCGTCGGAGTTTTTGGTCACTACGATTTCCGCTTCTGGATACCCGCTCAGCCGCTCACGTACGGCGCTCAAAAGATCGCGGGTAGATTGCCCCTGACGCTCTTGGAACTTCACGAAGTTCACCACGATGCGGGCCTTGTGTGGGGTGTTCCCCAACGAAGGACCCTCTTGTGGATCACTGGTGCCATTGCCCACCTGGCCGATAACCGAGTTGGCCATGTACGACTCGAGCTCTCCCGTCTCCGGGTTGAGACGCTTGAAGCGGTCCTCGTTCAATACTTCGAGCACCGTGCCTTCGATCTCTCGGGTGACGCGGTTCGTCTCCTCGATGTCTGTCCCGATTGGCTTGGTGATGAAAATGTTCAGGTACTGCGGTTCGTTGCTCGGGAAAAATTCGACCTTGGGGGGGAACGCGCCGAGGAGGGCGAACGCCACCACCATCAAGCTGGCTGTTCCAAAGAAGAAAAACCAAGGGCGGCGTTTGGCCAATGCAAACCGCAAGAACCGCTCATAGCCTCTTTCCAAGCGCGGTAAGAACCGGTTCTGGAAGACCTGGGTAGCCGGGCTCAATACGTATGCATTCAATGCCGTCATCAAACCCGCGATGATGAGCACATTGCCAAAGGCCGTCGCACCCAACGCCAAGAACAACACACCAAATCCCACCAACGACAGGCTCACCCGATTGGACCGGCGCTTGTTCACAGCTTTCTCTCCCACGCGCATGAACACCGACGTCAAAACCGGGTTGATGACCAGCGCCACAAACAACGAAGAGCTCAAGACCACGATGAGCGTGATGGGCAAGTACTTCATGAACTCCCCGATCAAGCCCGGCCAAATGGCCAGCGGCATGAACGCCGCCAGCGTAGTTGCGGTGGACGCGATAATGGGCCAAGCCACCTCGCCCACACCGAGTTTCGCGGCAGCGATGGCGGATTTGCCCTCATCCATCAAACGATAGACATTCTCCACGACCACAATGCCGTTGTCCACCAGCATGCCGAGCGCCAGTACCAGCGAAAACAACACCATCACATTAAAGGTGATACCCAGCGCACTGAGGACCATGAACGACATGAACATGGACAGCGGAATGGCGACCCCGACAAACAGGGCGTTGCGCAGCCCGAGGAAGAACAACAAGACCCCGACCACGAGCAAGACCCCGAAGATGATGGAGTTCTGAAGCTCCTCTACCTGCGTGCGGGTTTGGTCAGATTGGTCGTTCGTGATGCTCACGTTGAGGTTCGAGGGGAGGTAGGAAGCCTCGGCCTCAGCGATGATGCGGTTGATGCCATCGGAGGCCGCAATGAGGTTTTCACCGGCGCGTTTGATGATGTCGAGTGAAACCACCGGCTGGAGGTATTCCCGGGCGTAGCTCGTCTTCTCTTGTTCCACGAATCGGACTGTCGCGACGTCACGGAGGTAGATGGGGGCGTCCGCCTCACTTTTGATGATGACGTTTTCGATGTCTTCCATGGACTGGAAGTCCCCGACCACCTGCACCGTTCGGCGGTAGTTGTCGACCAGGAGGTCACCGCCTGAGATCGTCACGTTTTCTTGCGCAATCGCGCCGGAAATGTCGTTGAAGCTGACCTGCATGGCTTCGGCCCGGAGGTGGTCGACGACAATCTCGACCTCCTTGTCCATGACACCGCGGATGTCCACCTTGGAAATCTCCGGGAGCTCCTCGATGTCTTCTTCGAGTTGCTCCGCGTATCGCTTCAACTCGTCCAAGCTGTAGTCGCCGGAGAGGTTGACGTTCATGACGGGCAACAACTCCGTGAAGTTCAGCTCGAAAACGTTCGGGTCCGCGGGCAAGTCATCCGGGAATTCCGGGTCGGCCTTGGCTTTGTCTACGGCGTCCTTGACTTTGCGCAGCGCCTCGTCCGGGGTCACATCAAAATCAAACTTGACGTCAATGGCGCTGTACCCTTGAATGGACGTCGAAGAAATTTCGTCCACGCCCGTGATTGTGTTGATCTCCTTCTCGAGGGGGCGCGTGATGAGCTTCTCAATGTTGGTTGGGCTGTTGCCCGGGTACGGGGTGCCGATGTAAATCTCGGGGATCACCACCTCGGGAAAACTCTCCTTCGGAACGGTGATGTAGCTGTACAGGCCGCTGATGATGATGATCGCCATCAGCACGAAGACCGTGGTGCGGTTATTGACGCTCCACGAACTCAGCCCGAATTCCCGGGTACCTTCTTGGGGTTGGATGTCTTCCATGGGGCTTTACTCCTGGATGATGCTTACGGCTTGACCGGCGACCACGCGGGTGGCGCCTTTTGAAATGACGTCTTGGCCTAATGAAAGGCCGCGCTCCACGAGCATGACGTCGCCTGAGCCCATGCCCATCTCGAGCACGCGCTTCTCCACCGTGCGCTCCGTGCCTTCGCCCGCGGCCACAAAGACGAAATCATCGCCGTTGATGTCCTGCTGAACGAGGGAACTCGGAAGCACAAGGGCGCTGTCGAGGTTGACGTCTTCAAGCCAAACGCTGGCGAACATGTTGGGCAAAAACGCCGTGCCCTCCGGGAGCGGCAAGGTGATTTCCAACGTGCGGTTCGCCGGGTTGATGAATTGGCCCACACGGCCAACGGTGGTCTCAATGGTGTCCACACCGCTCACGATGACCATGGCTGGCATGCCCTGGTTGATTTGGCCCGCGTAGTGGTCGCTCACCATCGCCCGGACCTTCATATCGCTCAGG
>CAXREW010000097.1:0-5242 GCA_964229455.1 Flavobacteriaceae bacterium
CCTGCGTTCGGGCAGCGGGATGCGCATCAAGGCGATTGAGGCCATGGCAGCCGGACGCCCTGTGGTCTCCACGTCCCTCGGAATGGAAGGCATCCATGGTGAAAACGGAACGCACTTCTTCATCGCAGATGACGCAAGTTCTTTTGCGCAACGCATCATCGATTTGCATCATAACCAGCGACAAGCACAGGAAATGGGAGAAGCAGCGCGCGCGTTCATCGAGGCTGAATTTTCCAATCAAGCCCTGACCAGGTCGCTCGTCCACTCCATCCAACGCATCTTTGACCTGTGAAAATTCTCGTGCTCACGTCGAGGCTGCCCTGGCCACTGGACAAGGGAGATAAGCTGCGTGCTTACCACCAGATGCGGGAAATGGCGAAAACCCATGACGTGTATTTGTTCTGCCTGACCTCGGGTAAGAACTCCCGCACCGACGGCGAGAACACACCGCTGAGTAGCATCACAAAAGGCCTCTTGGTGCACCGCATGAGTGCGGCGAAACGGTTTTTGAGGCTTGCACTGGCCCCATTCAGTGCGCGACCGTTCCAGGTGCACTGGTTTTATCAGCGTTCGGCGAAGCGCAAGCTTGATCAATGGATCTCGGAAATTCAGCCCGACATAATCTATTGCCAGTTGGTCCGCATGGCGACCTACGTGCAACACATGCACCACATTCCGAAGGTCATCGACTACATGGATGCGCTAAGTGCTGGAATCGCTCGTCAATCCCGACTTGCTCCACGGCCATTGAGGTGGTTGTACCGCATCGAATACCGCCGCCTCAAGGGCTTTGAATCGACCGTATTCGACTACTTCGACGGCAAAACCATCATCAGCGGCGCCGATCGAAAGCTCATCCAACACGTCGAGAATCACCAAATCGAAGTCGTACCCAACGGCATAGACACCGACTTTTTCAGCCGAATTCACTTTGCTGAAGATCAACAGGAAGAACGCGTATTGCTGTTCTCTGGTAACATGAGCTACCCACCCAATGTGGATGCGGCGAAACAGCTGATCAACGATGTACTTCCCCATGTGCAATCCCCGGGCGTCAAGGTGGTCATCGCTGGTACCGACCCGGCCCCGGAAGTGCGCGTCCTCGCCAATGAAAACGTCGTAGTCACCGGCTGGATGGAGGACATCCGCAGCGCATACGCTTCGGCGACGTTGTTCGTTGCCCCACTGCGCATTGGCACAGGGCAGCAAAACAAAATCCTCGAAGCCATGGCCATGCAACTTCCTTGCGTCACGACGCAACACGTAGCCAGTGGCTTTCCTGCATTGGACACCACCGTGCCATTGCACGTCGCCAACTCGCCAGAAGGATTGGCCCGTCACATTGACCGTTTATTGAACGACCCCAAACAGGCCCAGTCAGCCGGAAGTTTGTCACGTGAATGGGTTGAAAAACACTGTGCTTGGCAGGCCTCGACGGAAAAACTTACCGATACATTCGTACATTCAATGTCTCACGAAACGGATTCTTCGGCATGGCCCACTCAGACCCCAGCCTCTTAGCAGGCATCCCCACCCTCGACATTCGCGCTTTCATCCATGGTGATGAACAGGAGAAGGCAGCTTTTGCCGCAGCCCTCGGTGAGGCGTACGAAACCAGTGGTTTTGCCGCCATCCACGGGCACGGCATATCGGATGACTTGATTGCGCGCCTTTACACTGAATCTGAAGGGTTTTTTGCCCTGCCCGCTGAAGCGAAGCGCAAGTACGCACGTCCGGAAGCGAACAACCAGCGAGGATTTGTATCGATGGGCATTGAACACGCAAAGGATAGTGAGGCGGCAGATCTGAAGGAGTTCTGGCAGGTGGGACAACCACATCCGCCGACCAACCACGATCCAAAGCATTTTCCAAGCAACGATGAGGTGGCCGAATGCCCGGCGTTTCAACAGACTGCCGTGGCGACATTCGAAGCGCTTGAATCACTCGGACAGACCATGCTGCGTGCCATCGCCATTCACCTTGGCGTTGATGAATTCTACTTCGATGATTGGGTCAAGGGGGGCAATTCCATTCTTCGGGCCATTCACTACCCGCCCATCACCGCAGAACCCGATTCGGCGGTTCGGGCCGGGCAGCATGAGGACATCAACTTAATCACCTTGCTCGTGGGTGCATCCGCCTCGGGATTGGAGGTGCTCAGGCATGACAATGCGTGGATTCCCATCACAGCCTTGCCCGAGCACATCGTGGTCAATGTGGGCGACATGCTACAGCGGTTGACGAACCACCGGTTGAAGTCAACCACTCACCGTGTTGTGAATCCGCCGCGCTCAGAATGGAGCAAGCCCCGTTTCTCCATGCCGTTCTTCTGCCACCCCAAGCCGGACATGCGGCTCGACGCCATGCCCCACTTGGTGGAAGCGGGAACCGACCCCGTCGATCCGCCCATCAGCGCCGGTGAATACCTAGAACAGCGCCTGCGAGAAATTGGCTTGGCTAAGTAACCCGTTTAACGCCTGTTAAGAAACCGGTTAGGTTTTCTTTAGAAAATCACCGTGCGATTTCAGCGCTGCTTCGTGTTGTTTTGGAGCAATCCACAACGAGACGAACACGATGAAACACCCATTGATTTCAGCAGCCATTGGCTTGAGCACAGGATGCCTTGGTGCCCTGTTGACTTTGCACTTCTACGCCCCCGAAGGACAAGACGTTCAACCACACTACAATCCCGTTTTCACTTCCGTTGCGTCCAACATTTCATCGGTCGCAGAATCACCTTCCTTTGTCGAAGCGGCAGAGCGCACCGTCGATGCCGTGGGTCATGTAAAGACTGTCCAGCGCCAGGGAGGACCGGTAAACCCGTGGTTTGAGCTGTTCGGCTACGGAGCACCCGAACGAATTGCGCAGGGTTCCGGATCAGGGGTCATCATCGATGAACGCGGGTACATCGTTACCAACAACCACGTGATTGACCAGGCCGATGAAGTCGTTGTCTCATTGAATGACAACCGATCTTTTCCAGCGAAATTAGTCGGTACGGATCCCGCGACAGACTTGGCGGTATTGAAAATTGAACCATCCGGGACCATTCCAACTGTCGATTTTGGTGCATCGAGTGAGGTGCGCATCGGTGACTGGGTCTTGGCCGTGGGCAATCCATTCGATTTGACGTCGACCGTGACTGCTGGCATCGTCTCAGCGAAATCCCGTGACATCAACATCCTGCGCGGAGATCCCCGTACTATGGAGTATCCGATTGAATCTTTCATCCAAACAGATGCGGCGGTCAATCCCGGCAACAGCGGCGGTGCACTGGTCAATGCGCGCGGTGAGTTAATTGGCATCAACACCGCAATAGCCTCCAGGACGGGCAGCTACAGCGGGTATTCCTTCGCGGTGCCTTCGACCATCGTCGAAAAGGTTGTAGGCGATCTGTTGAACTTCGGCGAGGTACGCCGTGCCTACCTCGGCATTCAAATCACCCCGGTTACCGAAGCACTTGCAGAAGAACTCGCATTGACGTCCATCTCCGGATGCGCCATCACCGGGATTGTACCGGAAAGTGGTGCCGCCGAATCGAACCTGCGCCAAGGTGATGTCGTGTTGGCCATCGACGGAACGCCCATTGGGAATTTTCCCGAGCTCCAAGAGTGCATTGTACGGTATCACCCGGGTGATGTAGTCGAAGTGCAGTACGCAAGAGACGGATCCACATCGAAAACTCGCGTTCAGCTCAAGTCGAGGGACGGCCAAACGGACTTCACAGCGAAAACAGACGAAAAATCAAGTGAACAGAACATCTGGCTTGAAGCGGCCAGCGCTGGTCTGGCTCCCGTTGCTTCGGCCGTTGCAGCAGAGCTGGAAACCAAGGGCGGTGCACATGTAATTTCCTTGGGGCAAGGGAAGTTTTCCAAGGCGGGAATCCGGAAAGGATTCATCATCACCAAAATCAATTCTCGCTCCATCGCAGGCCCGGAAGATGTATCCGCTGCATTTGAAAATTTTGAGGGCGGGTTGCTCGTCGAAGGCACGTATCCAAACGGTCAAAAAGCGTATTACGGGATGACTGTAAGACCCTGAGCCCCAGGGGGTAGTATGAGGTGAACAAAAACAGGAACCTCTCGAAGGCACTTGTGTTCCTTTATTACTGTGCAACTACCCCTTACTTCCATCCCACTGTTTCCGCTGGGCTTGCTGCCCCTGCCTGGAGAACGCTTAGCACTTCACATTTTTGAACCGAGGTACCAACGCCTGTTTTTGGCCTTGGAAAACAACGAAGTTGAAGAGATCGGAATCGCGTACCACACCCCTTCCAATCCGCTCTCGTTCGACGCACCCATTTACGGGGGAATTGTGCGCCTCGTGTTCGCTACCGAACCGGGGCGTTCTGGTGAGCGCGATGCTGTTGTGCAATGCGTCAACCTCTTCACCACCAATGAAATCAACGTCACCCACCCTGGCAACGAACCTCCTTACCCCATGGGTACGGTTGATCGGGTGCAATCCTGGAAAAACTGGGACGTTCCTGAAGGCGCTGCCGACCACATTGAAGCGCTAGCCAACTACTGGAAATCACAAGGCAGCAAAGCGGAGGAACTGGGTCCTGTACAATCCCTGACTGAAGCCATGGTACGTTACGATTTCAATCCCTTCGAAAGGCACGATGTTTTGCGATGCAAAAGCGAAGAAAAACGCCACGCACGTTTCATCGAGACGGTCCAATTCAAGGCCCTCATCGTCCAGCAAATGCAATTGAAATCAAAGGGACAGTTTCCCAATTAAGGAGCTATTTTTGCTCCATGCCTCGAAATCGTTCTTTACTGCCGTTTGCAGGTCTTTGCCTCATCGTTGGGATGTGGTTCTCCTGCGACTCGCCCTCCTCACCCGTTTCCCGCGCTCAAGACGTCCCGCAACTCAGTGGTGACCAAATAGAGCAGGTGACCATCTCGGAAAATGAGCTGCACGCCTTTGTTTCATCCGACACATTGGAAATAATCGCACACGACTTGACCGAATACTTCGCCGCAACTAACGAGGGCCGGTGGGCCGACCTGATGCATTACTTCCCAATGCACAAAAAGCAAGGCGACACAACCTTCGTCAAAAGCAGCATTGAAGCGTTGGATCATTGGACCGAACGCGGGGTTAAAAACCGCACGGCAGCGGCTGAAATTTTATACGCCAGTCCCACTTTCTCCGATGGGGACCAAGAAGTGGTTTTGCTCAACATGCAACTGAGCCACTTCGTCGAATTTCATCCTCATTACGACGGTCCTCGTCC
>CAXREW010000098.1:0-5983 GCA_964229455.1 Flavobacteriaceae bacterium
CAATCTGGCCCTTCTCACCGGGTTGGATAGGCTCCTTTGGGCATTTTGGTACGGTGCACCCGCACGAGCCCTTGCAGTTATCGATGATGAGAGGTTCGTCTCCAGAATTGGTGAATTCAAACATGTGGGTAACGGCGTCGCCTTGTGCCAGGGTGCCGAAGTCAAATTCGTACTCGCTGAAAGACACGGTAGTGGTGGGGCCCATCGGCGTCGCAGCTGCGGCTTTGGCCGGGTCAAAGTTCCCATCCGCACCAGGGCTGGTGTTCACGGGGAGCTCGCGCGAGTCTTCCTCAGCAGCGGGGCGCGAGATTGCGGTGTCGCTGCTTCCTTCTCCTGCACAACCAATGGCCAAAACAGCCAGCGCAGGTACAAACAAAAGTTTCCAGTTCAATTTCATGATTGATGATTTCATGTCAAAATTACAATTCAAAAGGTATCGTGTGCAAGGTTGGCCTTTTCGAAGGTGCCGTCTTGTAAGATTTCAATCGCGCGTTCCAAGGATTCATTCAACCCGGAAATCACGCGGTAAAATGTGCTTTGTTCGAGCAGGTTGCGGCCCATCATGGCTTTCAAGCGTAGCGCAATGGCATCGCCGGATTTGGACCAATCCTCCTCGTCGAATTCCACGCCTTCATCGGTGGCGAATGCTTGGAAGCTCTCCAGCATTTGCGTAGTGACTTCAAATTTTTCGAGAAAAATGTCTTCCGTTGGGTAGGCCGCTTCCAATTCAGCACGCAGGCTGTCTACGTACGTCAAGGCGAAGCGGTTATCTAGGCCTTTGCGCAAAATGGAGCTGAAATAGGCCGAATTATCCGTTGTGTCGAGAGGAACAAAAACATCCGGTACAATGCCGCCTCCGCCGTACACCGTTCTGCTGCGCAGCCGTGTTTCGTACTTCAAGCTGTCGGGCAAATCGAGGCTGTCGAGGCTCATCAATTCCCCCGTGTCGTACCGATCAAACTTCTCCATGCGGTAGGCATCCACACCTTCATCGTAGGGTTTCTGGATGCACCGTCCGGAGGGGGTGTAATACTTCTGAACGGTTAGGCGCACCGCGCTGCCATCGGGCAGGTTCACGGGGCGTTGAACCAATCCCTTGCCAAAGCTGCGGCGGCCTACAATCAACCCGCGGTCCCAGTCTTGCACAGCGCCCGAAACGATCTCAGAAGCAGATGCGCTGCCTTGGTCGATGAGTACGACGAGCCTGCCTTTCTCGAAACGGCCAGGAATGCGGGCGAAGGTGTCATCTCGCGGGAACGAACGGCCCTCGGTGTAAACGATGAGCTTCTGCTCAGACAAGAATTCATCGGCCATTTGGATGGCCGTGCGCAGCATGCCACCGCCATTTCCCTGCAAATCCAAAATCAAGTCTTCCATGCCTTCTTGCTGAAGTTTGGCAAAGGCTTTGTACAACTCGCTCATGGTGGATTTGGAGAAGCGGTTGACCTTGACGTAACCAATGCCCGGTGCGACCATGAACGAAGCATCCACGGAGAAGATGGGGATTTTGTCCCGGATGATTTCGAACGTCAGCAGCTCGGGATCATTCCCGCGCTTGATGCCTACGGTGACGAGTGTTCCTTTTGGTCCTTTGAGCAAGCGTTGAACGTCTTTGTTGGTCACGCCGGTCCCGGCAACCACTTCACCGTCGACGGTGACGATGCGGTCTCCGGCCATGATGCCGAGCTTTTCAGAAGGGCCGCCCGAGATGGGCGACACCACCATGATGGTGTCACGGAAAATGTTGAATTGAATGCCGACGCCTTCAAAATTGCCATTCAACGGCTCATCCGCGGCTTGGAGTTCTTCGGCCGGGATGTACACAGAATGCGGGTCCATCTCCTCCAGCATGTTCACAATGGCGGTCTCCACCAAGGATTCCATGTCCGTGTCTTCTACATAGAGTTGATCCATGTAGTACAGGAGCGTATTGAATTTCTGGCCTTGTTCCTCAAAATCAGACGATTGCGACCATGCGGCCGCGACCATCCCCCAGGTCATCATCCAACCCAATGCAAACTTCTTTCCCATGTCGTTTTTCAATGAGCCCTGAAGGTACCGATTCTTCAAGCGTGAATTCTCCGTACACTCCCCAATTTTCCCCAATCGAATTGGGACAATCACCGTAAATTTGAGGAGAACCTCGAGAAACCATTTCATGAAAACCATCCAAGCCATTCTCATTGCGGGTTGGGCCTTGGCAGTCACTGCCGGCCTGTCAGCGCAGACGTCCACCGCACTCGGCGATAAGACCATCCCGATTGTAGAGGTGGACGCGCCAAACGTCCAGCATTTGTGGAATCGGGCTTACTGGCATGAGGAAAATACCGGCAAAACCATGCAGGGTGAAATCCTTTCCGCATCGTTTGACTTTTTCGAACAAGCCGATGCGGTCGTCACGGAGGAGGGAACGGTTTGGACCTTGCGCATTCGGGTAGAGGACGCCCCGGCGCTGTGCGTGTACTTCGATGCTTTTCACTTGCCCATAGGGTCGTCTTTGACCTTCCAATCGGAAGCAGGTCGGTTCAGCACGCCTTATGTGGAGGGGCCGATCGATTACACGGAAAACAACGACCACGGTCGTTGGGTCAGTGGGGAAATCCCCGGAGAAGAGGTGGTGATGCGGTATGCACAGCCTGCGGGTGCAATTGGTGCGCCCGAGCTGCATGTCAACGGCATTGGCTATTTCTTCCGCTACCTGTGGTTGGATGGGGAGTACGATTTGCTCGCTGAGAACGACCGCGGTTCAGATCCTTGCCAAGTCGATGTCAATTGCCCAGAAGGCGATGACTGGCAATGCCAGCGCGACGCCGTGGTGCGGCTTCGGGTGTCTCAAAATGGAGGGATTTACCTCTGTTCAGGCGCCATGGTCAACAATACCGCCCAGGACTGCAAGCAGTTGCTGCTGAGTTCGTTTCACTGCGCCGATGAAGTCGATGAAAATGGTTGGAGCTTGCTCAAGGTGCGCTACAACTACGAGTACTTTGAATGCGATGGGGCGTCCAGTTTCAATTCACACGTTCGAACGGGCGTATTTTACTTGACGGGTTCGAACGATATGTTCGGTAACAACATCAATGGCTCTGATTTCCTCTTGCTCGAGGTGGAGGACCCGGTTTTTGACAGCTGGACGCCGTTTTATGCGGGATGGGACGTAAGCGGTTCCAATCCAACCAGCGGTGTGGGCATTCACCATCCGTCTGGCGATCGCAAGAAGGTTTCCACGTACACGACGACTGCCGCGAACAGCAGCGCGTACCATCCTGGTGCACACTGGCGGGTCTACTGGCAGGAAACTGAAACCAACCACGGTGTGACCGAAGGCGGTTCCTCGGGCTCGCCATTGTTCAACCAAAACCAGCACATTGTTGGCACGTTGACGGGCGGTGCATCATTTTGCGACTCACCGAATGCTCCGGATTATTACGGAAAGATGAGCTACCACTGGGACGGCAACAATCCCATTTCAGATGAGGAAAAACTCTACCATTTCCTCGATCCGTTGGAGACGGGCCAAGAAGTTTTGGATGGCAGCTACGTCACGGATTTGGAGGTGCCTTGTGCTGAGCAAACCATCTGCGGGGTGGTGGAAGTGGAGGAGGAGTGGTTGATTGAGAACGAGTGGTCGATTCGGCCGAATCCGGCACGCGACCGTGTGTACGTTGATTGGTCCGGTGAAGTCCAGGCGGCGGAATTGCGTTTCTACGATGCCCTTGGGCGCCCGGTTGCCCAGTTCGATGTCCGTCAAATGGCCATGCCCGCAGCCGATGTGAGCGGTTGGGCACAAGGGGTCTACTACGTAACGTTGGAGACCGCCGCTGGGGCGACGGCCACGCGCAAGCTGGTCATCGAATAAGCAGCGTTAATTCGCCACCCACGAGAGCTTTTCGAGCTCGATTTTGCTTTTGAACGCGCCGAACACGACCGTCGCGGCATTTTTGTGCATGGCGATGACCTCTCCACGCTCTTTTCCGCCGTTTCGCAACCGGACGGTTGAACCGACCTTGATGCGGTCGACGAAATGCTTGGGTCGGCGCTTGGCGGCCTTCGCCGATTGCGCCTTTTTCTTCGCTTGTTTCGCCGCCTGGTTTTCGAGGCGCTTTGTCTTCTCGACAGCGAGGTATTTTTCGATGTCTTGCAGAAGGGCTTTGTTCCGGCTGCCGGGGTCAAACTTGTCAATGAACTGCTGCAGTTTACGCCCGCGGTGCAGCGCCTCGTTGTTGTCCTCGGCCAACGCTTGTTGAGCTTCGGCCCGGTCGTTGATGTGCTGTTCGCGGCGGTTCATGGTCACCTTGAGCTGCTCAAGTTCCAGCTCCTTCTTGAGGTGTCGGTCGGTCACTTTGGCCAGGGTGTTTTTTTCCTTCTGCAGCTCTGAAATCAACTCATCCAACTTGACCTTACGGTGATCCAATTTGCCCTTTGCACGCTTGATGAGGGCATCGTCGATGCCGTTGATGTGTGCCACCTCAAACGTGAATGAACTGCCCGGAGGGCCAATGTCCAACTTGAATAGCGGCTGCAGGGATTCTTGGTCAAACCGCATCGAGCCGTTGATGGCTTCGGGCAATTGTGCAGCGCGGGTCTTGATGTTGGCGTAGTGGGTGGTGATGACTGCAAACGCTCCACGCTCATACAATTCCTCAAAAAACACCTCCGCGAGCGCACCGCCCAGTTCCGGATCCGAACCCGTTCCGAATTCATCCAATAGGAGGAGGGAAGATCGATCGGCCGCATCCAAAAACCCCTTCATGCGGTTCAAGCGGTAGCTGTAGGTGCTGAGTTGGTTTTCAATGCTTTGGTTGTCCCCAATATCCGTTAGGATGGCACGGAAGCAACCCATTTCGCTGTTGGGGTGGGCGGGGATGAGCAAGCCGCTTTGCAGCATGACTTGAAGCAGTCCCACCGTCTTGAGGGTTATGGATTTGCCGCCGGCGTTGGGACCGGAGATGACCAACATGCGTTCCTTGCGCTGCAGCTGGAGCGTTTGCGGCTCGGTATGCAGGCCTTTGGCCGCATTCTGCATCGCCAGGAGCGGGTGGTATGCTTGGATGAGGTGAAAGTTCTCGTCCTTCCGGATCCCCGGAAGGTCCGCATCCATCTCGCGGGCCAATTGAGCTTTGGCGCGCGCCCAGTCCAATTCGACCAGAACCTTGTGATAGGAGCGGAGGTCGGGCAGGAAGCGCCGAATCTGCTGCGTCAAGGCGCGCAGGATGCGGTGGATTTCCTTGCGTTCGTCATCCTGGAGCATCTCCATTTCGAAGTTCATGGACACCGTCGAGGCGGGCTCGATGAAGGTGATGGAGGCGTTCTTCGACTGCCCCAATGCCGTGCCGGCGATTTTGCGCTTGTGCGTACTGTTTACTGCGAGGACGCGGCGCTGGTTGATGAACCCTTCTTTGGTATCGGCCAACCAGCCGCGCTCTTGGTGCTTTTTGAGTTCCTTGAGGAACTGCCGGTTGAGGTTGCGGCGCAAGCGGACCTTTTCCTCCCGGATCTGAATCAGCTTGGGCGAGGCATTGCTCCGGACTTCGCCCTTCGCGTCAAATACGCCGTCAATGGCTTTGGGGAGCTCCTCATTGGGCTCAAGCCCGTCGATAAGCTCGCACAACCGTGGAAAACCATCGGCTTTATCCTCGAGGGCTTCAATGACCCCATTGACGGTTTCGGTCGCGGTGCGTATGCGGTTGAAACCGGCTTCGTCAAGCACCGAATCGCGAACGGCGAGGCGTTCGTTGTCACCGGCAATCTCATCTCCACCCTCGGCAGGGAAGGGCACCCCTTCGCTTCGCAGGTTGTGGAATTCCTTCGTTCGCTCCAAATCCCGACGCCACGATTTGGGATTGACGCGGGGATGCAAATGGTTCGCCCGGTCGATCGTCGTAGGGTTGTGGCAATGGTTCAACAACAGCGTTTTGACCACATCGAACTCGAGGTCCTTGGCGGTTTGGTCATCGAAATGCGCCATCCGGCCATCGGAAGTGGA
>CAXREW010000099.1:0-14190 GCA_964229455.1 Flavobacteriaceae bacterium
TACACCACGACCTGCATCAGGACGCTCGCTTTAGGACGAAGGATGCGTTGGCTTTCGAGGGTACAGCCCACGAGACTGGCCAATCGTTGGTTCACGCCGTCCGCCACATTGTCAAGGTTGGTGTGAATGGCGTACAGCTGAATGCCCTGGCGAATGGCCGCCATGACCGTGCGTTCCACATAGTTTGACCCGGTGAACCGCTTCAAACCCTTGAACACGATGGGATGATGGGAGACTATCAAATTGGCACCTTTGGCCACCGCCTCCGCCACAACTTCCTCCGTACTATCCAATGAAACCAGCACACCCGTGACTTCGGTATTCTGATCGCCGACCAGCAGCCCGGAATTGTCATAAGACTCCTGCAGGGCGGGCGGTGCCCATGCTTCCAACTCCGCGATTACATCGCGCACTCGAAGGGGTTGATTGGCTTGCATGACTCAAATGTAAGGGAGGTCCAAAACAACGCGTACTTTTAAAGCATGTTTCGCCGGGGAATCCAAGATGCCGTGATCCGCATGCTCGGGTGGGTGCCTGCCCAATTGTACGGGTTGATCATCCGCGTTCGGCACCGCCTTTACGATGTTGGCATCCTGCCTTCAAAAGAAGGCGCCCTCCCAACGCTGGTGCTGGGCAATTTGACCGTCGGCGGAACCGGCAAGACGCCCCTGACCGAACGACTCGTTCTGGACCTGGAAGCGGTGCTCGGCAAAGGCGCCGTTGGCATCCTCAGCCGCGGGTACGGCCGGGACACATCGGGGTTTCAGTGGGTCACCCCCGAATCCACCAGTGCTGAAGCCGGTGACGAGCCCGTCATGCTCGCGCGCAAACGGCCTCATGCCGCCGTCGCTGTTTGCGAGGACCGGCTCGAAGGGCTGGAGCGCATGCGTGCCGAACGCCCCGAGCTGCGGTGGGTGGTGTGCGACGACGCGTTCCAACACCGGGCCCTGAAGCCCACCCTCTCCATGCTCCTCATCGACAGCACCCAACCCATCGCCTCCGACCGTTTGCTTCCCGCGGGCCGCCTGCGCGACGTTCCAGAGCGGGCATTGGCCGCCGACGCGATCATTGTCACGCGTTTGGACGACGTGCATGGGGATTTACATGCGACCTATGCCCCTGCCTTTCCGGTCCATAAACCCGTTTTTGGCACCCACATGGAAACCGATCCACTCCTCGCTTGGCCCGGCGATGTGCCATGTGCTAATGGCGATGAAAACGCCTCACCCGATCGCCGTGAACGCATCTTGGCCGTGGCAGGAATTTCCCGACCGGAGCGCTTCATGGACCGGTTGGCCGGGCGATTCCAGGTGGTGCGCCGCGAGGCCTTTTCGGACCACCAAGCATTCGCAGCTAGCGACTTCAAGCGCTGGAAGCGCATCGTGGATTCCGACCGGCTCCACGCCTTGGTCACCACCGAAAAAGACGTGGTGCGCATGCCCATGGATGGCATTCCCGGCGTCGCCATCCGCTACGAGCCCATGCACGCTGAATGGCAAGAACCCGCCGAGGTGAAGGCGTGGCTACGGGACCAAATTGAAGGCCGGTCCACCCGTTCCGCCGGAACAAGCTGAAAATTCAAGATATTTGAAACATGAAGGTATTTGAGCAGAATGCCTCCCGCATTGCATTGGGAGGTCGGATAATGTGGCTGATGGCTGCCGCACTGAGCGTTGGAATCCTCGCCGGATGTGGAGCTGGAACCAATGGACCCAAAAACGCCATTTCCGGTGTGTTCAGCGGTGAAAATGGACTGGGTGTCGACATGGATTTGCGCCGCTGGGTACCCGGCAAAAATGGGCAAGGCGGGAAATTCGAGTCCATCGGAAAGGCAACCAGCGACATGCAGGGCCAATTCCAGCTCATCCCGGATCGAGCGCTGGTCATGGATTACTACCAATTGATGGTCAGCGGCATGACCCCGATGGTCATCATCATGGACAGCACCATGCACGTGCACATCAAAGCTGAAATACCCGACGGAGGCTTCATTGCAGATGCAACCATCACCGGCTCAAAAGCCGCTGCGGAAGTGCACGAGTACTACGCGAAGGCCATGCCGTTGCAAACCACGCTCAGCATGCTGCGTGGAACGATGCAGCGCACAAAGGACAAGGAAAAGATGCAAGAGCTCTCCGACCGAGCGGCTCAAAAGAAAATCGAGGCCGACCGATGGGCCAAGCAATTCATCAAGGAGCATCCCGGTTCGCCAGCCCTTCTCGGACCATTGGAGCATCTTGAGCCCCGGTCCAATGCTGATTTATTTGCGGAAGTCCTGGAAGCTACCGAAACGCAGTTGCGCAACGGCGCATTCCACAAAGCGCTCAGCATAGCGACCCAAAGTGCCCAAGCCACTCGCAACAATGGCCGCGAACGCGTGGTCAAAAAGGGGAACGGAGCCAACCCACCCCGCCCCGTCAAAAACTCCCGCTATGGGGTTGGCGATGAGGCACCGGACATCGCAATGGCCGATCCCGACGGGACCATCCGCCGGTTGAGTGACTTGCGCGGCAACGTCGTCTTGGTGGACTTCTGGGCGTCGTGGTGCGGACAGTGCCGCCGGGAAAACCCCAACGTGGTGCGTGCCTATCAGGAGTTCAACGCCGAAGGCTTTGAGGTCTTCTCCGTGTCACTCGACCAGAATGCCGATCGTTGGAAGGCAGCCATTGCACAAGACGGCCTCAATTGGCCCAACCACGTGTGCGACTTGAAAGGCTGGCAAAACGAAGCCGCTCGAGCCTACGGCGTGAGCAGCATTCCCCACGCCCTGTTGGTGGATCAAGACGGCACCATCGCCGCAACCCACCTCCGCGGTCCAGCACTGGCTGCGAAACTGAACGAACTGCTTCGCTAACCCGACCCCTTGCACCGCGTTCACCTCGCCTCTGACTTGCACCTCGGTGCCCCCGATGCGGCACGAAGCCGTGAGCGCGAGTTGCGTTTCATCGGTTGGCTTGAGGACTCCGCAGCGGGCCTAAACCACGCACAAGAAGGTCCGGCGACAGAGATCCACCTAGTCGGTGACATTTTCGATTTTTGGCACGAATACAAGCATGCCGTTCCCAAAGGCGGCACCCGCCTGCTCGGCGCCATCGCACGCGTGGCAGACAGCGGAATTCCGGTTCATTACCACACCGGAAACCACGACCTGTGGACCTATGGATACTTGGAAGATGAGTTGGGGGTTCACCTGCACCGCGACCCCATTGTCCGCGACTACGACGGCCTGACCTGCATGATTGGCCATGGCGACGGACTCGGTCCGGGAGACTACAGCTACAAGCGCATCAAAAAAGTCTTTACTTCCCCCCTGCTGCAATGGGCATTCCATTGGGTTCATCCTGACCTCGGCATCCCACTGGCGGATTTCCTCTCCAAGGACAGCCGTGCCAAGGGCGGCAAAGAAGACGCCACCTTTGAAGCACCCGAAAACGAATGGCTCTGGTCGTACAGCAAAGACATCCTGAACACCCAGGACATCGATTGCTTCATTTTCGGTCACCGCCACCTGCCGCTTGACCTCGAGGTGCCGCGCCCAGCCGGTGCAACCTCATCCCACCCTGCACGGTACATCAACCTGGGCGACTGGATTCAGCATTTCACGTGCGGGAAAGTGGTGGACGGAACCGCGTCCCTGCTTCACCTTTGATTCCCGCTGCAAGGGACAAAAAAATCCCCAGCCTTGCGGCCAGGGATTCTCCAATTCAATTTTCTAACAATCAGTGGCGAACCAAGAGCTTAGCAGTCTCTTGGAACTGGCCATTGACCAAACGTACAATGTATTGGCCGTTGGGCAATGTGCTTGCGTCTACTACCAATGGACCACCCACGTAGCCGGTCACAGACTGATCAACCGCCAAGCGGCCGGTCAAGTCAAATACCTGCAACTGGAAGTCGCCTTTCATTGCGCTTGACTGGATGGTGAAGTTCGCGTCACTGACGGGGTTCGGGTACACCAACAAGCCCTGCGCTTGCGCTGCTACTTCCTCGTCGAGGTCTTCAACGTCCAAGAACAAGTCTGAACGGAAGATGCCGCGACCGTGCGTCGCTGCGTAGATGGCGCCTTGGTTCGAAGGATTGATCCAAGGTGCAGCACCACGCCACTGCTGCTTCAAGTCGAAGACGGGAGCGGTCGGTTGGTCAGGAGCAGAAGCCATATTTTGGTTGGCCATGACCCAATCGTCGCCGCCGTTATCCGTGGCGAAGATGCCGTACTCCGTACCGATCAAGATGGTCTCACCGGAAGGATCCATGGCGTCAATGATCACGTCATAACAAGGCAACTTGCCCAAACCGCTGACGTTCCAGATGTTGGTCCAGTCGACATCCTCATCCAATGCGTTGAAAGTCTCTTGAACTTTACCCGAGGAAACGGTGCCGTATCCACCCACGGTGATGACCACGTGGTTGGGGTTGTTCGGATCGACGGAGATGCCGGTGATGGCCGCACCCACCGTCTGGATGAGCTTGCCCATGTTCGACGGCACGTCGTCTTGCGTGTAGATGTCCTCCATTCCGGAGAAACGGTACAACTTGCCGTCCCAGCCGCTCACAAACATGTGGTTACCGGCCTCGGGCTCAACGTTTACTGTGAACTCAACCGCCTTGGTACCGGTTCCAGCAGGCGCGTTGCCCAATCGAATCCAGTTTGGCGTCGTATTGAAGTTCAACCCGTCGCGTGTCATCCAAATGCCGTTGCCGCCATTGAATCCGGCAATGGTCATGGTGGTGTAAGGGTCGCGAACCTTCAAGCGACCGGGCACATCGTACAATGTATCCGCAGCGTGGTAGTAAACCGTGTCACACACTTCCATGACATCGTACACCTCAACCTCGGTGAAGGTGGTGTCGTAGCCAACGGTGTTGTACACCCAATCGTCCCACTCCTCGATGTAAACGGAGTCTACCAACGGCGTGATGTCCGTAATGACCAACTCGGTGCCCGTCAAGGTGCTATCGCTGTAGCAATCCAATTGCTCAACAGCCTCCTGCGGATCCAACCAGAAGTAATCCGGATCTTCCGTGAGCGGTGCATCCAATACGCGCTCAGGACGCTCCAACATGTCGTAGTAAGGGAGCTCCACGCCTTCCGGCAAGGTGTATTCGAAATCCAAATTTTGGTTGGAAGTGGACAACTCAAAGGTGCTGTCTGTGACCGTCTCTCCGTAAGGGTTCACCAAGATGATTTCACGATCGGTGTCGGGGTCATCGGTGTTTTCGTACAAACGAACCACGGAGTAGAATTGGCCAATCTCGCCTTCGGTGTTGGCCAAGTCGATGATATTCGCATCCCAGAAGTCACCATAATTCGCGACCGATCCAGGCGCTACCGTACCGCGAGACAAACCACCATTCTGAGAAGTGGCGTAGAACGCGTACTCGTAGCCTTCTGCGTCGGTGATCTGCGAAATGGCGCAGTCAAAACCGTCACCGCCCTGTACTTCCACCGCTTCCTGGTCACTCAAGAAGTAACCGCTGGCTGGGATGAACAAGGAACCGTTGTCTTGCGTTCCGCCCATGGCTGCGCTGCGCGCACTGTGGTCCATGCCGTAGAACTGCGTGACCGCGAGGTCTCGGTTGATGTCGATGTAGGTTTCGCCTCCGTTGGTGCTCTTGTAAATGCCGCCGTCGGTGGCTACGTACATATTGCCGGAGGGGACGAACATCACTTCGTGAACGTCGGCGTGAACGTCGATGTCCGTTCCAGCGAAGTCGAAGGCATACGCCGCCAATTCAGCTTGTTGGTTGGGACCCGAACGCCACAATTCGATACCACCTACGTAAGCCAAGTCTGGCTGGCCTTGTGCAATGCCCAATGCCAAATCATAGATGCCTTGGTTGCGAGGAAGCGGCGTGGCCTCCAGGATATCGTTCGGCCAAACATTTGACCACGTCTCCTCTTGACCAGCGTTGTCTGAGTGGTACAAACCTCCGAACGAACCGCCGCTCGTTGCGAACACAGCGAACGCGTGGTTGGGGTCATCGATGCTGATGTCAACACGCACGCGGCCGTTGCCCGACTGCGGCAACACCGTATCGTCGTTGTTCGAGCCGGAGAGGCTGTAGAACGAGGTGAAGTCGCTTCCCTCACTGCGGAATACACGGCAGTTGCCCATACCAATCAACATGTATGAGCCGTCCTGGGCCACAGCGATGTCAGCGACAGCGCCGTTGATGTCGTTGCTGGGGCTCATGGTCATTACACCGTTCTCGATGAAGCCGAAACCGGCGTTGCAACCGAACCAGACGCGGTCCTCGTCGTTGGGGTCCGCCACCATGGCGTCCACCGCAGCGAAGTTGCCTGAAGCGAATTCACCTGGGTCGGTGCCTTCCACCATTTCAAAATTCTCTCCGTCTGCAGACCAGTAGATACCACGACCGCGGAATGAGCTTCCGCCTTCACCCCCACCGCCTTCGAATAGCGATCCGGAGCCCACGTAGATGTGGCCGTTCTTGGTGATGCAGATGGAGCCAATCATCATTTGGTCGATGCCGAACACTTGGTTCCAGTCATTGCCTCCGTTATCACTCTTCCACAATCCACCGGATACAGAACCTGCGTAGAGAACCTGCTCCTCGCTTCCGTCTTCAGGGATGACAGCAGCGATGGCACGAATACGGCCACCGATGTTATCAGGACCCATCTCGTTCCAGTAGTGTTCCGTCGCTCGGTTGTTGCTCGATTGGTTGGCGGCGAAGCGCTCCACCTCGTGCCGGAGTTCGCGCAAACCGTCTTCGTTCATTTCGCCCGTCTCAATGTCGCCGCGAAGCAACTTTTGGATTTCCCAAGCGCCTTCCGGCGATTGAGCAGGCTGAGAAGTGACGCGCGAGGCGTAGGTCGCTTGATCCGAAACAGCAGCAACAGGGTCAGTGGAGTTGCTCACTTGCCAACCCGCGAAAGCGAGGACGGCAGCAGCAGAAGCAGTGAATACAGATTTCAAATGCATGGTCTGAGTTTTGTCAATCAGGAGTTCGAAAGTTACAACAAACGAAGCGCCTGTCAACTGATTCTGTTCACGACTTCCGCACCAAATTCAGGCTGAGGGGAATAAGCCGCATTAAAGCGAGATAGAACAGCAGTTTGCTGCCGTACGCGGCCGTTATACCAAGTGCTTTTCCGCGTGGTAACTGGAGCGCACCAACGGACCACTTTCCACGTACCGGAAGCCTTTTTCCAGACCGATTTTCTTCAACTCGGCGAAGGTGTCTGGGTGGATGAATTCGACCACTGGCAAGTGCTTTGGCGTCGGCTGCAGGTACTGTCCCAACGTGAGGATTTGGCAGTCGACGCTGCGAAGGTCGTCCATGGTTTCGACCACTTCTTCAAACGATTCACCCAATCCGAGCATCACGCCAGACTTGGTTTTAATCCCCGCTTGGCGCAGGCGGCGCAGCACTTCAAGGCTGCGGTCGTATTTAGCTTGAATCCGCACTTCCTTGGTCAAACGGCGCACGGTCTCGAGGTTGTGCGAGACAATTTCCGGGGCCACCTGAATGATGCGGGCGAGGTTTTCCCATTTGCCTGCAAAATCCGGGATCAAGGTCTCGAGCGTGGTGCCCGGACTTTGGTGGCGAATGGCCCGCACAGTCTGCGCCCAAATCTCACTGCCGCCGTCGGGCAAATCGTCCCGGTCGACGGAGGTGATGACGGCGTGCTTGACGTTCATCAACTTGACCGAATTGGCCACGCGGCCCGGCTCAAACGGATCGGCCTCGAGGGGCTTACCCGTCGCCACGTTGCAAAAACCGCACGAACGCGTGCAAATGTTGCCGAGGATCATGAAGGTCGCAGTCCCCGCCCCCCAGCATTCGCCCATGTTGGGGCAATGTCCGCTTTCGCAGATGGTGTGGAGCTTGTGTTCTGAGACGATGTCCCGCACTTCCTTGTACGCTTGACCCGTAGGCAACTTCACCCGCAGCCACTTGGGCTTGGGCACGCGTTGGGGAGCGTTTTCTGGCGTAGGAGTTGAAGGCGTTGTCATGTTTACCGGGTCCAATTTCTTCCGACCTCAAAGGTCGCAAATAAGGTGACAAACAAGCGGTTGTTCTGTTCAAACTTCTCAGCGAAGACCTCAGGTGCCACGAGGAAGGCGTCAACCGACACACCCGTCGTCAGCGCCTTGGGCATGAACCGCTCGTCTCCGTATTCAAAATCCAATCCGTACGTGGCGTGCAATCCAGGCACCACGGTCAACTCATCCAATCCGTTGCTCCAGTCCGCTCGGCCGTAGATGTTGTCCGAGAAGTGAGCGTCAGGGTCGTAGCGTTCCGTCGCGGTGTAATCGTAAGGAATGTCTGGGTAGCCAATTTCCAAGTAGATCGGCTTCAACACTCCCAATGCAGCTCCAACCTTCCAGAACGTACTGAACCGAACGGCATCACGGCGCAGTTTTTCGGCACGGAGGTTCTGCTTTCCGTACCACAAGCGCAGGATTTGAAGGGTGTTTTGCTTTCCGTAGACGTACGGGCGACCGTTTTCATAAATAGGGTTGGTCGTCTGGATTTCTTTCGGGTGCTTGAAGTAAGCCAGGTCAACGCCAATGTTGCGAACGGCAAACGCGTTGAGGTAGTACCCGCGTCGTGCGGTGATGCCAATGCCTTGGGTGTGGAACAGCACGCCCACTTGGTATTCATCCGTCAAGGGCACGTTCACCTTTCCGTCGCGGTAGACGGCCTGGTCTCCGGTCAGCGGGGTGCTGGAGTTTTGCGCCGCGGCCTGCTGGACCAGACCAACGCATGCAAAAGCGAAGGCAGTCAAGGCCAAAAAAATCCGTGAGGGCGACGCGAACATGCTTCAAATTTAGCGCGGAATGCGGTAGTTCGTTGCACCTTTGCAAGCATTAAGAAAGTCCAGAACATGACGACCACTACCCCCAACTACACGCTGGCATACCAAGGCCAATTGCGCACCGCAATGAAGCACCTGCAATCCAACAGCGAAGTCATCACGGACGCTCCAGTGGACAACCACGGCAAAGGGGAAGCCTTCTCGCCGACCGACCTCGTGAGTTCGGCGCTTGCGAGTTGTGTCATGACCATCATGGCCATCAAAGCCGGAGACATGGGCCATGAAACCATTGAAATGGAAGCGAAGGTTTGGAAAACCATGGCATCGAACCCACGGCGCATCGCTCGGATTCAAGTAGAGCTGGACCTGCACATCCCTGGGGTAACAGATCAGCAAAAGCTCATTTTGGAGCGCACGACGAAAGCGTGTCCTGTGGCGCGCTCATTGCACCCGGACACGCAAAAGGAAGTCGTCTTCAATTGGCGGTGATTACTCGCACACCTCCACTTCAGCATACGCTGCACAAGCGGAGTAACTCGTCGCACAAGAAGCGAAGAGCGATGCGGCCAACACAAGGCCAATGGTCCATTGAAAAAACCGTTTCATCTTTCGGTTGTTAAAAGTTCAATATCCACTACGGGTCAACGACTACGAAGGTTGCGTTTAGATGTATATTCCGCTCATGGAGTCGTCGCAACTTATCACCATCCTCATCTTAATACTCGCCTTGCTGACCGCCGGAATCCTTTTGCTGGCAAGGCAATTGGGACGTCGAGGAAGCGACTCAACAGCCACCGATCCCGAAGCGGAACGGGTGCGGTTTGACCGCGACCAATTGCAGGAGGAGCTGGAACGGACCCGAGAAGAATTGTCCAACACGCGTCAGGAATTGCAAGCGGCCATCGAGGCCCGCAGCAAGGCGGAGCAGCGCTATGAAGACCACGCGCAAGAAGCCGAAAACCGTCGGACAGAGCTCAAACGCGAATTTGACCTGCTAGCGCGCGACATCATCGAAAAGAACGCGGAACGCCACCAGAAGCACCTGAGTGAAGGCGGCAAGGAGACCTTGTCGGCTGTCGTCAAGCCCATCCAGGAGAAGTTCATCGAGTTGCAAAACCAGATGAACAAGTTCTACGGCGACGAACGCGAACAGCTGGGGCAGCTGGACAAAGAACTCGAGAAGCTCTTCTCCCTGAACCAAAGCTTACAAGCAGAGGCGAAGCACCTCACCAACGCCTTGAAGGGCGAATCGAAGGTGCAAGGCGACTGGGGCGAATACCAACTGGAGCGCATCCTCGAGCAAGTGGGCCTCGTCGAAGGCATTCACTATTCCAAGCAATCGTCACAACGTGACGAGGCGGGCAAGCTGTACCGACCCGATTTCCTCATCTACCTGCCCGATGACAAAGTGCTGATCATCGATAGCAAGGTTAGCTTGACGGCATACGAGCGCATGACACAGGCCGAGGACCCCGCCATCATCGAACAGGAACGATCGGCGCACGCGGCGAGTGTCTCGTCGCACATAAGAGAGCTGGGCAAAAAGAACTACGCCGAACTGTACGGCAAGAGCACGGACTACACGCTCATGTTCATGCCGGTTGAGGCCTCCTGGGTGGCTTTGGATCAGCACCTCCTGCGATTGCAAGAAGAAGCACTCGGCCAGAATGTTTTGCTCGTTTCCACAAGCACCCTGATTGCCACCTTGCGCACCATCAGCTACGTTTGGCAGCAAGAGGAGCAAAAGGCCAACATTCAGAAAATTGCGGAGCGCGGCAGCAAGCTCTACCACCAGATCTATGCGTTTCTGGACGAATTCTCCAAAATCCGCACCCAACTCACCCGAGCACAGTCTTCATACGACGAAGCACTCGTGAAGCTAAAAGGTCGACAAGGTGCGCTGTTTCAAGCCGAGCAGATGCGCGAATTGGGTGTCAACGTCAAAGCGCGCATTCCGGAGGAATTCACAGCGGACCTTCCCACCGCAGCCCCTGAACTTCCCGAAGAATCCACTGAACCGGAACGCCCCTGATGACCTTGCGTACACCCTTTCTATTGGGGGCCGCCGGCCTGTTCATCGCGTCGCTCGTAGGCTGCGGAGCATCGGGCACTTCGCTCGGCAAATCCAACCAACGGCCCTACGACTTCGAGGCGCACATCCTCCATCCGCGATGCGCGGTTTTGCCTGCGGGCATTGACAGCGTGGACGTTTACCTCGAGTGGTCGCGCAAAGAATCCTTGTTCCTGCGGGATTCGCCGCAAAGCCCTTTCACAGCAAACCTCCAACTCAAAGCCGGTACGTTCGAGGTCACATGGAGCGACACTTTAGTGGATTTTGCTCCCCCTTGGGACCGCAAGCACTGGCGTGTATCGCTGGCGGAGTTCGCTTCCGAATGGAACCAGGCGACCAATCTGATTCCGATGCAGTTGGATGATTTGCACCGGAACGCAACCGCCACGTGGCGTGTACCCCTCCCCCAACCGGGAGTTCCCCGAACGCCTTTTCAAAGCGACGGCTGGCCGGTGCACGACGGGTTTGCAACGGCAGGCGATACCCTTTATTTCGAGAGCACACCCGGAAGCCGGTGGCAACATGCGAGCATCGAAGTTCCGGAGGCCATGCCCGCCCCGCCGTTTTCCCAAGTCAAGGACAAGAGCGATACGCTTCAACCGGCCATCCGCTCCGATTGGAACACGGACGAAACCGGGTGGAGCGGCTACATCGTTCAGCCCGGCATCAACGTCGTCGGCCAACCCACCTCGAGTGGCACGCTGCGCGTGGCGCACCGCATCATCGGCACGACAGAGGACCACCCGTTGGTTCGGGACTTGCAGCTCATGATCCAATCCAGCCGCTACATCACGTCGCGCAAAGAATACGAGCGCATGGTCAACGCCTCGGATCCGAAGGCAGCCCTCGATGCCTTCTGGCTCAGCTGCGGCAACGAAAAAGAAGCCTCGGCCACGTTGATTGCGACGTATTACGGTCGTGTAGAAGAAGCCAACCGGTACGTCTCCGGTGTGCATCCCGGATGGCGCACCGACCGCGGCATGGTGCACATCGTTTTCGGGGTTCCCAACAAAGTGCGCCGCGGAGCGGACAGCGAATGGTGGGTTTACGGCGAGGAGGGATCTGCCAACGCCCTCGTCTTTCGATTTCTGCATGTCGAACACCCCTGGGACAACGAGTTTTATGTCCTGAGCCGGAGCATTCAATTCCGGTCGCCCTGGGACCGCATGGTCACAAATTGGCGCAACGGCCGCATCAAAGCGGAATGATATCCGGTACCTTTGGGCATGCCTTTTGACCTGCCCTCCCCCAATCGGTCTTCCAACCGCTCAAGCCGGCCCGCATCAGCTTCCAGAGCACCAGGCCATTCCGGTCCCCGAAAGAAGGGACCCTACACCGGCCCCAAACGCCCACCCAAGGGCAGTTACGTCATGGGTTGGCACCCCGTCATGGAAGCCCTGGACGCCGGCAAGGAATTTCAAAAGGTCTTGATCCAACGGGACGAAAAAGGCGAACGCACAACCGCCTTGGTCGCTCAATTACGTGGGCTGAACATCCCCGTTCAACGGGTACCCAAAGAGAAGCTGAACCGCATCACCGTCAAAAACCACCAAGGGATTGTCGCCTTTCTCTCGCCCATCAGCTACCAGCCGTTGGAAGAGTTGATTGCTCGGGCTTACGAGGCCGGTGAAACGCCCTTGCTCGTCGCACTGGACGGGGTAACCGATGTCCGCAACATCGGAGCCATCGCGCGCAGCGCCGAATGCTTTGGAGCCACAGCACTCGTCATTCCCTCGTTTGGGGTAGCCCCCATTCAAGAAGACGCTATCAAATCGTCTTCCGGCGCTTTGCTGCGGCTGCCCGTCGCTCGTGTACCCGACATGGCCCGTGCGTTGGAAGGCATCCAAGCCCAAGGCATGACGTGCATCGCCCTCGACGAAAAAGCCGAAAAATCCATTCACGCCCACCAAACCGACGGTCCCGTCTGCCTCGTGATGGGCGATGAGGGGACCGGGATTTCCGAAGGGGTCGCCCGGAAATGCGCGCTGCAGCTGCGATTGCCGATGACGGGCAAAACCGGAAGCCTCAATGTCTCCGTCGCCGCAGGCATCGCATTATCTCATATTGCATTGTGGAAAGAAGCCTAATGGGCTCCTGAAAACACCTCGTCACGGCCGTTATCATTGTTTGGCGGGTTCCTTGTTTGTTGGCGCCCTCCTTTCGCAATGAATCGACCATGACGCAATCGCCGCTTTCCCGTTCAATGACCATCACCGCCGCCTTGGTGGTTGGCATGGTGCTGCTCAACTCCTGTGGTTCTCGCCATTTTTGGAAAGGACTTAGGATGTCCGAAAAGCAACGTTACACGGAAGCCGCCGCCAATTTGCACCGCGCATTGGCCAAGTGGCCCAACGACACCATGAGTTATCGGCTCTTGGGGCAAACCCAGATGCACCTCATGGATTTTGCCGCGGCCGAACGCACGTATGAGGAGTTGGGCTACCGCACCGCCCTCACCACGGACGACCAATTGAACTACGCCAAATGCATGATGCAACAAGGCAAGTACGCCGAAGCCGCGGATGTGCTCGAATGGTTGATGGTCGAAGAAAACACCCCGGAGTATGTGCAGCGCGTCTGGGACCGGTGCACCTCGCAACTGCACGTGGACGAAGACGACCGGCACTGGCAGATCAGCCCACTGCGTTTCCCCAGATTGGAGACCGCATCCGCCCCGCGCATCAGCGAAAACCGACTGTACTTCTGCAGCGAACCCTACCAATGGGGCCAGGCGGACCAAACCGCCCGACTGGACCGCAACGAAACGTGGTTCATGGATCTGGGCAACACCAGCCCCCATGTGATGCGTGCCAAAGAGGTCACCGCCATGGACCTGCCAGATCATGACGGTATCATCAGCCTCTCGCCCGACGGACGCTCCATCGCCTTCTCCAAGAAAAACAACCGCAGCATCGGTTGGTTTGGGGATCCCATAGATGGCGGCTACCAGCTCCTTATTTCAACCCGCACCGCTTCGGGTGAGTGGGGCGAAGCACGTCCATTCCCGTTCGTTGAGAAAGGTTATGTCTTCGCGCACCCCACGTGGTCGCCCGACGGCAACCGCTTGTACTTCGCCACCGACCTCCCCTCACCGGAGGCCCAGGGCGGCATGGACATTTGGGTATCTGAACGCAACGGTACGTTCTGGGAAGAACCCCTCAACCTCGGGCCGGAAGTCAACTCTGCGGGCGACGATGTCTTCCCCGCCTTTGACAGCAACGGACGCCTCTACTTTGCTTCCGATGGCCACCCCACCTTGGGCGGCTTGGACATCTTCTGGACGGAGATTGACCCCACGGTTAAGCCCGAAGCACGCCACTGGCGGGATGGC
>CAXREW010000100.1:0-8085 GCA_964229455.1 Flavobacteriaceae bacterium
GCCAACACCATCTGGGTTAGCCCCATCACCCCGAACCCCGACGGTGCCTGGGGCTACTGGTCGGACCCCAATACGAACGTCACGAGTAAATTCAGTGGGTACCATGGCTACTGGCCCATCGCTTCGACCGGAACCGACCGCCGGTTTGGAACGATGGAAGAATTCAATGCCTTGGTCGAATCCATTCACAAAAGGGACCAAAACATCTTGGTCGATTACGTGGCCAACCACGTGCACGAAGAACATCCCATTTATCAGGAGCACCAAGACTGGGTCACCAACCTGTACTTGCCCGATGGCTCGTTGAATACCCAATTGTGGGACGAACAGCGCTTGACCACCTGGTTTGACACCTTCATGCCCACGTTGGACTTGGAACGACCAGAGGTCTACCAAACCATGACCGACAGCGCTGTGTGGTGGGTGGAAAACACCAACATCGACGGCTTCCGGCACGATGCTACGAAGCACATCCCTGAGGTGTTTTGGAGAACGCTGACCCAAAAAGTGCGCAGCAAACAGCAACAGCCCCTATTTCAAATCGGTGAGACGTACGGCGCACCGGAGTTGATTCGCAGCTACCTCTCAAATGGCATGTTGGATGCCCAGTTCGATTTCAACCTTTACGACGCCTTGGTCGCGGCCTTTACGGCTGAGACGGCCAATTTGTCGGCATTGATTGCGGTGGCAAACCAAAGTTTGGATACGTATGGTGCCCATCACCTCATGGGCAACATCACGGGCAACCAAGACCGTCCCCGTTTCACCTCCTTTGCAGATGGGGCAATCGATCCGTCGGAAGACACCAAATTCGCTGGATGGACCCGTGAGATTGCACACCAAGGCAACGTCGGATACCGCAAGATGAGCTGGCTCATGGCCTTTTTGATGTCGAGCCCAGGCATTCCCTGCATTTACTACGGCGATGAAATTGCGGACGTCGGAGGCAACGATCCCGATAACCGCCGCATGATGCGATTCGACGGCTGGAACGAACAGGAATCCTGGATGCACGAGTGGACCCAAAAGTGGATCGCATTGCGCAAATCACGAATGAGCATGCTCTACGGGCAGACCTCTTACACGGAACTGGCGCCAGGCTTGCTCGCCATTCACCGGAGCTACTTGAGCGAAAACACCTGGGTGCTCATCAACACCACAGGACAGCCGTATGACCTCGCACTCGATACCGGAGAACCACTCCAGCCACTTGTGGGTACGTTAGAAACCGCTGCTTCAGGTGGATTCGCCATTAAAGGGTGGGGTGCAGCAGCTTTTGATGTCCGCCCCAGCGTGCGGATCCGGAAATAGCGTGTTGGTCAATCTTCCGCGACAAAATCGTCGAGGATGTAGCGCCATTGCACCGTCCATTCCCCATCGCCCAAATTGTATTGTTTCGTCAGACGAAGTTGGCCGGGTAAGCGCTCCAAGCGCAACCGCTCAATGGCTGCTGCACCGTCAACTGTGCCCCCTCGGGTGAGGTTGACTGCGAGTCCTTTCGCGGCAGCAAACCACTGGGTCTCGTTGCGTTGTCCGTCTTGAATGGCGGTGACATCCAATGCACCCGCCGAGGCATTCCACGACCACATTTGGGCCTCTTTGACGATTCCCGTCGCGGACTCGCGGGCGAATTGAAGGACAAACCCGTCCTCTGCTCCACTGCGTTTGCCATCCAGTCGAGCATCCACAGTTTCCATGGCTTCGTCGTCCCCTGCTGGGATTTCGTAGCGACCAACGTAGGTGCCCTCAAGGGCAAACATCCAGTCGGGAGCCTGGCCATACACCTGGGAAACGAGCAAAAGCGAAGCCGCAAGGAAGACTACGCGGACATCGGGTCGAAAAATAGAAGCAATCATGAGGAACAGTTTGTGGCTTAAATTTCGGTCATGAAATTGAAATCTGTACTTCTAGGCGTTCTCGGGTTCGCTTCGCTCACCGCTTCGGGACAAACCACATGGGAAATTGGTAACACCACGTTGACCGAATACGACCTGGTAACTGGCATGCAAATCCCTTGGGAAATCCTCTGGGGGCCCGATGACCACCTGTGGATGACCTCGCGCAAGGGGGAAGTTTTACGCATTGACCCGGCGACTGGTGACTACACCACCGTATTGGAGAAAAACGTCATGAACGGCGGAAATGGCGAACCGGGAATGCTCGGCATGGCCATGCATCCCGATTGGGAGACAACACCGAAAGTGTACGTGGTCTACTGCGCAGGTAGCTCTTGGAACGGCCAGGAATACCTCAGCGTGTTTGATTGGAATGGTACTGAGCTGGTCAATGAAGAGTTTTTGCTCACCCTCGACGCAGGAGGCATCCACAACGGCAGCAGGCTCCTTGTTTTGCCCGACAATACACTGCTGATGACAGCGGGTGATGTCGGCGCATCGGGGCTTTCTCAATCGATGAACTCGCTCCAAGGGAAGACCTTGCGGTTGAACTTGGACGGCAGCATACCAGAGGACAACCCCTTCCCCGACTCGTACATCTACACCTTGGGCAACCGCAACAGCCAAGGATTGGCGTTGGGACCGAACGGCATCATCTACGCCAGCGAGCACGGCCAAAACTCCAACGACGAATTCAACATCGTCGAAGCGGGAGGCAATTACGGATGGCCACAAGTTGAAGGATTTTGCAACACACCGGCCGAAGAAGATTTCTGTGCTGAAAACAACGTGATTGAGCCGCTCAAGGCCTGGACTCCGTGCATCGCCGTCAATGGCATCGAATACTACAACCACGAAGCCATTCCGGAATGGCAGCACAGTGTTTTGCTTTCCGTACTTGGCGGATTGGGAGGGCAGTACGAGCGCTTGAGCGTCCTTCACCTTTCGGAAGATGGGTTGAGCGTCACCAGCGAAGACCAATACTTTTCGAGCTTCAATCAACGCATCCGCGATGTGGCAGTCAATCCATATACGGGCTCGGTCTATGTTGCATTCAACGGTCCCTCGTACCCCGGAAGCGGCCCTAACATCATCAAGGAATTCCGAAACGAGGCCTTCGCCTCTACCGTAGCGGAGCGCCCAGACGATTTGAAACCGGTGGCCTTCCCCAATCCTTGTACCGACCGCATTCAATTCGCATGGAATCATGATCTGCACAACGCGCAATACACGGTGTATTCCTTCATCGGTGAGGCGGTGGCCCAAGGACGGGTCAACAACAGCCCATTAACGCTGGAAACCAAGGGATGGTCCAATGGATCATATTTCATCGCCTTGACCCACGCGCATGGCACCCGAACGGCGACCTTCCAAGTTGCCGGCAACGAATGATTCGACCCCGAATCTCCCTCGCTTTCCTCGCGTGCTTCTGCGGCCCCATCATCTCCGGAGCGCAAAGCACCATCTCCATCGATACGACAGCCGTCGAAGCGGCTGAGGTGTTGGCGCTGCGCATCCCCTCGACTGCAGCACAAGCTGCCTCCAACATTGCGGTGCTAGAAGCCACTGCCCTGCAAAATGGTCATTCCCCGGACCTTCAGGATGCCTTGAACTCGGTTCCTGGTGTCTTCATGGACACGCGTGGGACCGGAGGATCCAGGAGGCTTCAAATGCGAAGCAGTGGCCTGCGTTCTCCAGTCGGGGTCCGAAACGTTCTCATGCTGATGGATGGATTCGTTCTGACCAATGCCAGCGGCAACAGCCCATTGGAATTGTGGAACCCACAATGGTTGGACCGACTGGAAGTGGTGAAAGGTCCTGTCGGTGCGCTTTACGGAAATGCATATGGCGGTGCGCTCATCGGTTCGAGCCTCCCCGCGCTTCATCGACTCCAGGATGTCACCAGTGGGTACGCGGTCCTCCGCAGCCCGGGCGCAGGTGCTGATGGTGGTTGGTCGATGGAGTCGGGAGTTTCTCACACCCAACGCCTCGCCCACCGCAATGACCAAGCCGTGCACGTGCGGATGTTTTGGAACGATACCCCAGGATACCGGCAACAAGAATACAACCACCGCAACCAGGCTGAAATGCACGTGATGCGCACCGAAAAATCAGGTGCCGAACAGCACACCTGGCTCGGTTGGATGGATGCAGAATGGGGACTGCCCGGCGCGCTGAATCAAAGCGACGCCAGCGAAAACCCCACCCGTGGACCCGGAGCTGCTTACGACGCGCATGTCAATCGACAGCGTTCTTGGGCAGGTTGGAGCCGAACCGCGCAGCATGACCGCAGCCGCAACGGCATCTGGGTGTACGGCCAGATCTCAACAAAAGCAAATCCTTTTGGCACCTCGCCCTTCTTCAATGGCGTTAAGGATGAGCACGAGGAGTTCACCTCCCTGCGTTGGTGGAGAGCGCAGTCCACCACAATCGGCACCAAGGGCAAACTCATATGGGACCAGTCTGTCATTGCGCGGTACGAATGGCTCACCATCGAAGAACGCGACAATGATTACGCTACAGGAGCGCTGCGCTACGCCATAGAATCGTTTACGCACAGCCACTGGGCAAGCGTCGGAAGCCGGCTAGAGTGGGACAACCGCTGGCAAATTGATGCACAAATTGCCGCAGAGAACTTCAGTAGGACAACCGATGGAATTCGCCGAGTCTTTCAAGACAGTACCGGCAGCTATGCAGAGGCCTACGCTGGTTTACAAGCGCTTCCTTTCCTTCAGGTAGCGCATCAAACCACCCCAAGCCTCAGAATTTTTGCCCAATGGGGAAGCGGAGGCAGTCACCCGACCTCGTTTGAACTGGTCGAACCCGAAGACTATCAGCCTTACGATTTGCAAGCCGAACAAGCCAATGCATTGGAATTTGGGGCAAAATGGAACCGCAACGTTAGGGATTGGGCCTTAGCCGGTGCTGTTCAGGCTTACCACCAGCGCGTCAACAACGCCATCGCTCAAGTTCCGGGTCCTGCCGATGGGATTTTCATGGACAATGTAGAAGGACTCAAGATGTCAGGACTGGAGGGCTCTATGCGTGTATTGGGCACCATCGGCAATGCCATGAAGTTGGACATCAATGGATGGTTGAATGTCAACCGGCACGCCTTTGACCCTTATGCATCGACGTTGCCCGGGACCCCACTCCACAGTGCCGGTACAACGGGTTCCCTATCCAAAGCAAGGTGGGTCTGGCGTTGGCAATACCAGTGGTTTGATCGCATCAAATTGCACAACACATTCGATGATTGGGCATCGCCACAACACCGACTCAATTCATCCGTGCAATTCAACCGCGAGCGGCATGCCATTCAACTGGGGGTTCGCAACGTATTGGATGCTGAATTTTCCGGCTGGCTTCAGACCAATGCTTTTGGCGGGCGTTACTTCAATCCCGCTCCACCACGCAGCCTCTGGGTGTCTTGGCGATGGAGACTCACTCGATGATCTCAATTTCAGTGCGCCGATTCAGGGCGCGTCCTTCTTCTGTGTCGTTCGTGGCAATAGGCTGAGACATCCCGTATCCGATGGTCTCCAGGCGACTGCCCTCGATGCCAAACGCTTCCAAAAATTGGGCGACCGCTAATGCGCGTTCCTCACTCAGCACTTGATTGCGCTCTGCACTTCCCTCGCCGTCGGTATGGCCAGCGATGCGAATGCGAAATTCTGCGTCTTGCATGGTCCGCGCGAGCTGTTCCAAATCCGGTTGGAACAGAGCATCCAAAGCTGCAGAAGACCGCTCGAAACGAACGTCTCGGAGCACGAGAACCGTCCCCACTTCCAACCGTTGCAATTCAATCGATAGAAACGGCTCCTGGCCCTCTGTCGGTTCAAATGCCTTGGAGTAGAAGCCATAGCCTTCCTCCTCCACCTGTAGGATGACGCGCTCAGTGGCCGGGAAGGTCAGTGTGAACGCACCGTCCACGGCTGAACTGGATTGAGTTCCCACCACATTCCCTAATGAATCCAACACCAGAACCGATGCCTGAATGGGGCGACGGGTGTCCGCGTCAATCACCGCGCCGCGCCACAACGCTACGGAAGCCGCAGTGGCATGATTTGGGAGTTCGAATTGCCACAAATCCAGATTTCCCGGGGCTTCACGATCTGTGGCAAACAACGCAGTTCTGCCGTCGGGAAAGACCTGCAGGCTGTTTTCATCGCCGTTGGAATTGATCGGGAAACCAAGGTTCTCCGCTTGGGACCAAGACCCGTCAGGCTGCCGGCGGGACACAAAAAGATCCAATCCCCCCATGCCCGCGTGGCCGTTGGACGCGAAATAAAGCGTCTTGCCGTCGCTGTGCAAAACCGGGTTTTCTTCTCGACCGGACGTGTTAATGCTTGGAGGAAGTCGCGAGGGTCGGCTCCAGGCACCATCGTCCTGGCGCTCCGATTGGTAGATGTCTTGCACCACACGCCCATCTTGGGTGCGGTACGCACGAACAAAGAACAACCAGCGGCCATCGGCACTCAGTGACGGTTGGCTTTCCCAGGCCTTGCTATTGACGGCTTCCAAATTCGATTCTCGCTGAAACCGATTTTCCAACACGTCCAAATCAGCGTAGAACAAATCACAACTGCCCTCGCCCGTTCGCCGTCCGTAGCGCCCATCCAAGCCATCGCAGGCCGTGAAAATCAACTGTCGGCCGTCACCACGAACCGTGGGCGCGCCTTCGTTGCCCGGCGTATTGATTTCGACCAACTCCCGCGAAACGTTCCACGTGCCGTCTTCGGCGAGCTTCGCCTCGAAAAAATCTTCCTGGCCCGTCATGCGCGCATCTCCTCCTATTTGACGCGTGAAAATCATGCGATCTCCAGTCGCAAACAAAGCCGGGTAATATTCTGGCGCCTCACTGTTAATGGTTCCCCGCAGCGGTGATAGGTTCATCTCCACAGGTGATTCGATGGCCTGAGCAGCGAATCGAATGGAGGCTTCGAGCAACGAATCTCCGATGGCCGCCTCTTCGATCAGAGCCAAGGCTGCTGGGTACTGCCCTGCGTTGAACTCAAGCCTGACGAGCTTATCTCTCCACTTTCGAAGCAACTCTGGGTTGCTCGTGATGGCCTGATTCAAGGCTTTCGCCGCCGCTTCCCATTCAGACCGCCCCTCGTGCAATTGGCTTTTGAGCATCCACGCATCGGCAAACGCCGGAAACGTCTCCAAGGCCTCATCCACCGCTTCAAAGGCCCCCTGTACATCTCGGTTCATGAATCGCTCCACCGCTTCATCCAACTGCTTTTGGGCCCGCTTGGGCACCTTGGTCTGAGCCGAAAGACCGATTGCACATGCCAAAAAGAACATGAACAAGCCCACGGCGCGCAAGGCGGAGGCCAGCGTTGAGCCATTCAAAAAGGAGCCTTCGGAGCGTTTGTACATGTTTCGAAAATAGGCGTCCTTGCAGCAAACCAAACACCATGCCGAAGGACACCGTCCACATCGGATTGTTATCGGACACCCATAGCCACTGGAACGACCGCATGACGCACCACTTAGCCGATTGCGACGAAATCTGGCATGCCGGCGATGTTGGGAATTTCGCTGTATTGGACGCCATGGAGCAGTTAAATGCCCGTGTTCGGGTGGTGTACGGCAACATCGATGACCACCGCATGCGTTCGGAAACCGCTGAAATCTTGCAGTGGGAGATTCAAGGACTGCGTTTTTGCATGACCCACATCGGCGGTCGACCCGGTCGGTATGCAAAGGGCATTCGCAGCCTACTGAATGAAACCCGGCCAGATGTCTTTATCTGTGGTCACAGCCACTTGCTCAAGGTTCAGCGCGACCCTAGTTGGGACGGACTGTATATGAACCCTGGCGCCGCAGGCATCCATGGTTTTCATCGGAAACGCACCCTCATCAAATTTTCAATCGCGCAAGGTCAATTGACTGAAATGCACGTCGTCGAACTCGGCGATCGAGCCAAAAAGGCACCGAACAAAGAATAATTGCGTATACTTGTCAAGTCTATGCGAGGAGCAGGCATGTGGGCTGTACAGGAGGTACAGCATTCTTTTTCCCAAACTACTTTCTGAGTTGACGTTTCCAAATTGGAAACAGGAACTGCTAAAAGCGTAGCGCACCTAACAAGATTACACACATACTGGATGTACGACATCATTGAATTGAACGCAAAAAAGGTTCCTGAACTCAAGGAAATTGCGAAAAAACTCGGCGTAGC
>CAXREW010000101.1:0-8871 GCA_964229455.1 Flavobacteriaceae bacterium
AAGTAGTAGGTGCCGTCCGCAACATCCGTCACATCGATCCATTGGCAGCTCAATCCCGAGCCGTAGATGTCTCCGCAACCCGCCGAAATGCCCATGTTTACGCAGCCGTACTGGCCGGTACCGCCACCACTGCATTCCAGGTCCATGACGCAGAAACCGTTTTTGAACCCGATGGGAATGTACTGACCTTCGAGCGTGAAGAGGTCGTACTTGGCGTAGCCTTTGTGGTGCCAGTGGCTGTGGCAATCGCCCCATTCAAACTGGTTGTTGTCCGCCTGACTGGGAACGCCGATGTAGTAATCCAGCGTACCGATGTTGAGGATGTGCGTCGTGAAACGGACCAACTCGCGGTCGCCATATCCATTCAAGCACCCCTCTTCGATGTAGCAGTCGGTCTCGCTCACCTGCATGACTTGCGAGGACAGGCTGTTGATGATGGCTTGGGCACTGACAATCAAATCCGGACCCGTGCAATCGGGATCGCCAGGGTAAATGCAGTCTCCGCTGTCCACCTCGGCGAGCGGATTGTAATTGCACGCCTCTTCATCCGTGCAGCCTGTTGGCGGGCCGGCAAAGTTGAATTCCCAATTGAAGCCATCAGCACAGGCCCCATCGGGGTCTGCCAGTAGCAATTCGGCATCGAAACTGATGTCAGAGCTCGTGGCGTTGATCTGGTGCACCTCCACCGCCAGTACATTCGCACCGTTGTTCATGTTCAAAGCAACCGGGTATTCGTACAACTCGGATTCGTTACCACCCACGATTTCACTCAAAGCCGTGGTCTCGGAGTTCACAAACCCATCGGGCATGTTGCTGCGCATGATTTCCACCCCGTTGAGGTACACCACAGCGCCGTCGTCGCGGCGCAACCGCAGCAGTCCTTCCATTCCCGTTCCTGACTCTCCCGTGTAGTCAAAGGTGTGGCGGAAGTACGTCGTGATGTGCTTATCCGAAGCATTGTCACCGTACGAGACTGTTGTCGCCTCATCGCCGTCGCCGTAGCCCAATTCCGCATTGCCAGCAGCCCAGTCCGCATCGTCATAGTCCGTCGCGGTCCAATCGGATCCTAGGTCTGCGCCCTGGTCGTGGTAACTCCACTCGGATTCTAAATCGACCAAAGTGGCATAATCGGGCGAACCCAATCCCATGCGAATCCACACGGGGGTTCCGCCTGCCAACAGCACCGTCAGGTTGGCTTCCTCGCCGCAACCTCCTTCTTCGTCGTCGAAGTAAATGGTGCCCTCATTGGTGTTGTCAAAACTGCCCATGTTGCAGTATTCGTAGATCCACAGCTTCGTATCGCAACCGGTCCCGCAGGTGTTGAACTCGTACATGCCATTCGCCGGCGGAGTGAAAACGTACCACGCGTTGCCCTGTGTTTGAGAAATGGTGCCGTAGTCGGCCTCGGTCAATTCAAACGCATCGTTGCAGGTCGCTCCTGGTGCGCAGTCGAAGCTGACGGTCTCACCGTAGCCGTAATTGCCCCCTGTCGCGATTTGCACGCCGTCTTGGTAAACGTAGTATCCACCGGGTGCGAAAATGCCATCGCCGTAGGAATCGAAAATGCTGAATTGCAGGCAAGGCTGTTCGATGGTGGCATCGAAGCACACCACGCCTCCTTCCGCATCCGTGCCCGAGCCGATGATTTCACCTTGGTAGGTCAGTTCCCATGATATTTCCCACGGATAACCGTCCGGTTCAATGACCACTTCAATTTCGGTCTCATTGTCTGCACACTGGCTCCATGCGGGCGCACCAGCCCAAACAACACGCAACAACAACGCCCAAGGGAAGGCGTTCAACCGGGAAGAAAATGCCAACATAGGTTTCAATTTGGTGGTCAAACTCCGAAGATAATCAATCCTTTACAGTCGAACGCCACCTGTGCCCGAAGGGTTGCATGCCGCCTGAGCATTAAATGTTGAAGAATCTGCTATTTTTGCGGCATGGCACACGACCCTTCACACGACCACGAACACCACGCAGAACCGGAACAAAATGAAATCGGCGGACCCGTCGTTTTCGCGTTGATTTTGTTCGGCTTGGTTGTGACCGTTATCGCCTTCTTGGCGTAATCCCAAACGCACATCAGGTTTAGTGAACCACGTCCATCTCTTGGACGAGGTGACCTGCGCCTGCGTACACATCGGTGATCCACAGGACATATCGGATGTCCACCATGATGTTGCGACAGCGTGACCCATCGAACAAAATGTCGCTCATGGTCGATTCCCACGAGCGGTCGAAATTGATGCCAACCAAGTGGCCATCTCCGTCGATGGCCGGTGAGCCTGAGTTTCCACCTGTCGTGTGATTGGAACCGGTGAAGCACACTGGCAGCTCCCCCGCTTCATTGGCATACGGCCCCCAGTCTCCCTCTTGCAGCGCCTCCACCAAATCCGCCGGCAAATCAAAATCGGCATCGCCGGGCACGTATTTCTGCAAAATGCCTTTCGCTGTTGTAAATGGTAAGTAGGTCATGCCGTCGTAGGGTGATGACCCTTCAACCTTTCCGTAGGTCAGGCGCAACGTGCTGTTGGCATCTGGAAAGAATGCCCGCTCCGGAAACAACGTCCGCAAGCCATTGGTGTACACCCCTGTCAACGAATCAAGCTCAGATGACGCAGCACCGTAACCGGCAGCCACGCGTTCGAAATACGCATTGCGCATGGATTTGATCAGGGCGTACAAGGGATCTTTCGAGAGCTTGGCAAATGCCTTGGCGCTGCCTTTAGCCAACAACGCCTCCACCGCTTCGCGGTCATCGAAAATGGACTTATCAAAGGCACGCGCCGCCCAAGCGCTTGGATTTGAAGCAGCAGCTTCGAGCTCATCCGGAACGAACGCCGGATCGATGTGTTCAAAATAAGGAGCGACCAAGGCACCCATGATGTCGCGGTCGACGTTGGCGTCGTATTGCCGGAAGTGCTCCGCGGTGCGGCCTTGGAGCTCACCGATGACGGCGTCGATTTCTCCCGCAGCTTCGGTGGCTTCCCAACGTTCCACAAGCGGAGCGAATGACCATGCGTAATTCAAGGCATCAGGCCCGTAGTACACCCATTCGATGAAGAGGCTTCGCGCTAGCATGTACGGGTTGCGCTCGGCGTTTGCCGCTTGCATTTTGCTGATCAACTGCATCCACGGCACGTTGTCTGCTTCCGCGGCACGGGCCATGAACTCTGCCTCGAGCTCGAGTTTTTTCCCTACGGCATCCAATTCGTTCAAGCCCTTGTTTTGCCCAATCCACTTCTTCCAAGCGTTGGCGATGGAGCTTTGCTTGTCCGCATAGGCGATGCGCAACGCAGGCGAACTCGCACGCGCGGCGTTGACCACAGCGAGGGAAGCGTCCCGCATTTCGATTCGGGCGGGGTTCAGGTGTTCCACGACGTAAGTCACCGCATCGCTGGTCAAGTACTGCTCCGTGCGACCGGGAAATCCAAAAACCATGGTGAAGTCCCCTTCCGTTACGCCACCAAGGTCCACCGGGAAGTGGTGTTTAGGCTGAAAAGGAACATTCGATTCGCTGTAATCCGCCGGTTCATTGTTGGCGTCCGCGTAAATGCGGAACATGCTGAAATCCCCCGTGTGACGCGGCCACACCCAATTGTCGGTGTCCCCGCCGAATTTTCCCACCGCCGAAGGAGGCGCCCCGACCAGACGCACGTCGCGGTAGGTCTTTGTGGTGATCAAGTAAAAGCTGTTGCCGAAATCAAAGGCCACCACCTCTGCTTCGAGGCCGTTGCCATCTGTCGCTTTCTCTACCAAGTCCGCTTTCACAGCTTGGGCATCTTCCGCACTGCGAACGATCTCTGTAACGTCTTCAATGCGGTCAATAAATGTTGCTACCAAATTCGGATTGGCCAGCTCATCGGCACGCGTCATTGCCCAAAAGCCATCGGTCAAGTAGTCGTTTTCCACCGTGCTGTGGTACGCAATCTCTCCATACCCGCAGTGGTGGTTGGTCAACAGCAACCCTTCCCCGCTAACCATCTCCGCCGTGCAGCCCCCATTGAAATGCACAATGGCATCCTTCAAACTGCCTTCGTTGATGCTGTAAATGTCCTCTGCAGTCAAATGTAGGCCCATCGCCTGCATATCTCCTTCGACCGCTTGGAGCAGCGTCGGAATCCACCTGCCCTCTTTGGCCTGAGTGGTGGCGTGGGACAAGGCAAATACGCTGAGCAAAAGGACGGGAATGAATCGGTTGATCATGGGTTTCGATTTCGTGTTGTGGGGTTGAAGATAAGAAGGCCGGGATTAGCTTTGTGACCATGGAGTTGAACGCTGATTTCCGGTCGGATACGCTGACCCGACCCACCCCAGCCATGCTGGATGCGATGCACGCCGCCCGTACCGGGGACGACGTCTTTGCCGAAGACCCCACCACCGAGGCTTTCCAGCAACGGTGCGCGGACCTATTTGGCCACGAGGCGGCGCTGTTCTGCCCTTCCGGAACCATGACCAACCAGATCGCCATCAACGTTCATGTCCGGCCCGGTGACGAGGTCATTTGCGACCGAATGGCGCACATCTACAATTACGAAGGTGGCGGCATTGCGCGCAACTCCGGCGCTTCCGTTCGCCTACTGCATGGCGACCACGGACGGTTCAGCTGGGAAGACGCTGCAGCGGAAATCAACCCGGCTGATAGCCACTACGCCCGCACCTCGCTCGTGTGCATCGAAGACACGTGCAACCGCGGCGGTGGAGCGGTGTGGGACGTAAAGGAAAGTCAGACCATTCGCGAAGGCTGCGATGCGGCTGGGCTGCCCTTGCACCTCGACGGAGCACGGTGTTGGAATGCCATGGTGGCACGTGCAGGAAATACACTGCCGGCTGCAGCGGACTGGAAGGCCTACGGACAGTTGTTCGATTCCATTTCAGTGTGCTTCTCCAAAGGCCTCGGTGCACCCGTTGGTTCCGTCTTGATCGGCTCCAAAGCCTTCATAGCAGAAGCGCACCGTTCGCGCAAAGTATTTGGCGGAGGGATGCGCCAGATTGGTGTTTTGACAGCGGCTTGCAACCATGCCTTGGATCACGAATTGCCTCGGCTTCAAGAGGACCACATCCGGGCCAAGCAAATCGGAGACGTGCTCGCAGGACTGAGCCAGGTCACATCCGTCGATCCCGTTGAGACCAACATTGTCATTTTCGAGATCGCCTCAGGTTTAACAGCAGCAGAATTTGTTGAAGCAGCCGCACGAGATGACATCCACTGCTTCGCTTTCGGACCCCAGCGGGTGCGCTTGGTCGTCCACCGCGATCTCAATCAAGGTCAGATTGACGCCACGTGCTCGGCGTTAACGCAATCCGTGCTGAACCGCTAGTTGGCGCACAATCACGCGTTCATCGTCTTGGAACTGCAACACGTATTGACCGTTTTTCCAGCCGGCCACGTCGAACACGGCTGTTGAGCTGCCCATCCATTGTGTGGACGCTACTTCACGTCCAGCCAAATCAAAGGCACGAACGGTCCAACCGCTCGACCCCGGGTCGACTTCGAAGAACACATCTTGGGCCGACGGGTTGGGGTACAACACGGCATCGCCCAGCCCGACTTCACCAACCCCAACCGAGCAGTCGTGCACCGTCAGGATCATGGCATCGGCGAATTCACAACCGGAGTCGGTTGTTCCGCTGAGGACGATGCTGTACGTCCCCGGCGCAAAATCACCTGGCGAAACGTAAAAGAACTGGTTGTTGGAACCGTCTTGCCATTCGTAGTCGTAGCCAAGCGGTCCATAAATCAGCAGCGGCTCATCCTCGCAGATGATGGTGTCGTTGCCAATGGTGAAATCACTGGGCTCTACCTCTGGAACAAATGCAGTCACGGGGTAGGCACAGCCATTGGCATCGGTCAAGTTCAACTGGTAGGTTCCCGGTGACAGGCTGTCGAGGTTTTGCTGTTCAGAGGTGAACTCATTGGGGCCGGTCCACGTAAAGGTGTAAGGATCTGAAGCGCCTTCCACCTCAATTTCAATGACCCCGTCCGAGGCCTCTTCGCAACTTGCTTCAGTGACCGTAGTGCTCACGCTCCAAGCTTCTGGCGCAGCAACGGTGCGCTCAATGGTGAATTGGGTACCGCAGGTCGTGGTGATGTCATCCGTGTACACCCCAGGGGCCAAGTCAAAAATCCATGAATCGGTCGAAGTGTACCCATTTGGCCCTGACCACGTGCAATCGAAATCCGATCCTCCCTGGTTTATGTAGGCCAAGATGAACCCATCCGGTGCCGTGTCTTTGTCCAATGGGCATGCCACATTGCGTACCTGTGCGTCAGCAGACGCGTCGTAGGCCTCTGAAGTGAAAACGGAGACATCAGCATCGCCGGTTTGGCCTGCCCATCCATCCACTTGGATGTAGTACGTTTCACCCACTTCCAAGCAACTCGTGTACATCGTCGAACGGTAGCCCGCACACCAATCGTCATTGGCCCCGACCAACTCATAGGTCGAGAAATCGCCGCAATCGGTGGCCCGGTACAGGGCCAATTGCGTGTCAAACGTCGAGAACTCCGAACACGTGGTGATGGTCACAGGGTCCGTCGTTTCAGGTGTGAAGGTCAACCATACGGAGCTCGAGGCGTACCCGTCCGACCCGCACCACGATCCGGGTAAGCTGCATGAACCGCTCGGCGCTGGCCCAGGACTCATCTCTCCCGATTCAACTGTACCGCCACCTGAAGTCACCACGACGGATTCGCCATTCACTTCAATGGGAGCCGCATCGCACGGGACGTCGTTGTCAATAAACAAGCTCTCCCCTGCCGTAAACGTCCACACGTTGCCGTATCCAGTGCCATTGAAAATTCCGGAGATGACGCCGTCCATGTAGAGATCAAACCGATTGCCGCCGTCGCCGTAACTGTCTACATGAATCAAATCCACCACAGTACCCGCAGCCACGCAGAAGGGTCCTTCGGTGTAGATGGCGTTGTTGCCGTAGGTTGTACCGCCATTGCCGCCATTGCCGGCTCCGTCGCACCCTACATTGGCCGAATTGCCGCCGCTGGCGATGAAATTTTCACCTCCGCAGGCCTCTCCGGTAGGCGTAAGCTCCCAGTACAATTCGTAGCCCCATGGGTCCGTATCGATGACGAATTCGATGGCGACTTCGCCTGCTTCACACTGCGCCTGTGCGCCGGGAAGAGAGAACACAAAAAGGGAAGCAATTAAGAAGAGGAATGCAGGTAAAAAGTGACGCATCGCAATGGGGTTAATGTTTGGATTTCGAATATACGCGAATTGGATTCACTGCCATCAACCGCTAGCTTTGCGGTCCCCAATGCTCATCCTCCTCTCTCCTTCCAAAACCCTTTCTTTTCAAGATGCGCCTCCGGTCGAGGAAAGCACGCTACCCGCGTTTATCGAAGCATCGGAAAAGCTCATGGCGAAGCTGAAGCGGTTGAGCGCGAAAAAAGTGGAAGGACTGATGACCGTCAACTCCAGTATCGCTGCACAGACGGTCGAATGGGCGAGCGACTGGAGCACCCCCTTTTCCGCAGCCAATGCCCGGCCTGCAGCACACTGCTTCAAGGGAGCCGTTTACACAGGGCTTCAAGCCCGAACGTGGAGCGATGCCGATCGTGCTTTTGCTCAGCGTCATCTGCGCATCATCTCCGGATTGTATGGCGTGCTGAAGCCCTATGACCTGATGCAGCCCTACCGCCTTGAAATGGGGTTGAAGTGGGCCATTACCCCCAAAACCAGCAACCTGTATGCCTTTTGGGGCGATCGCATCCAGCAACGCATTGAAGCCGACGCCAATGGCCTAATCATCAATTTGGCCAGCAACGAATACAGCAAAGCGGCCATCGCCAAATCCTATGCGGGGCGGGTCATCACCCCCGCCTTCAAGGAACTGGTTGGCACGGAGTACAAAGCCAAAATGGCGTACACGAAAGAAGCCCGAGGCACCATGGCGCGGCACATCGTCCAACACCAATGGACGAACCCGGAAGACTTGAAACAATTCACAGGTATGGGATACGCTTACGACCCCAACCTGTCATCGGCGGACGATTGGGTGTTTACACGCGACGCCTCAACATCGAAATAATTTCACCATGAAACACATCATAAAAGCGGCAACGCTCTTTTCTCTCATCACTTTGCTCGCCGCTCCCGGCCGGGCCCAAACCACTCCCTCTATGGAATCCATTAGCTATGCCCTGGGCATCTTGTTCGCGAAGAACTTGCAAGACCAAGGCCTCAACGAAATTTCAACCGACGACATGGCCAAAGGCCTCGCCGAGCAAATGGCCGCTTCAGCCAGCATGACCCCTGAACAGGCCAATGCCATGGTGGGTGAATTTTTCCAAGCCAAGAAAGAAGCCGCAGGTGCAGCAGCCAAGGCGGAGAGTGAAGCCTTCTTGGCGGAAAACGCGAAGAACAAAGATGTCAACGTGACCGCATCCGGGTTGCAGTACACCCACCTCACCGTCGGAGAAGGTGAAAGCCCCACTGCGGCATCGACGGTGACCGTGCACTACCGCGGCACGCTCATCGACGGCACCGAATTCGATTCGTCGTACAAGCGCGGCGAACCCATCTCCTTCCCACTCGGTGGCGTCATCAAAGGGTGGACAGAAGGCCTGCAGTTGATGAAGCCCGGCGGGAAAACCAAATTCTACATCCCACAAGAATTGGCGTACGGCGCGAACCCCAACCCGAACGGTCCCATCCCACCGTATGCAGCGTTGATCTTCGAAGTGGAATTGATCTCCTTCCAGGAATCAAGCTCCACTGCATCATGAAAAACCTCGGTTCCGCCGGGGTTTTTTAATGCCCAGCCGGCGCAGAAATTCATTAGTTTGCACCCCATGGACGCATTGATAACAAACGACGCTGTGGTGCTCGGCTTGCTGGTTTC
>CAXREW010000102.1:0-2590 GCA_964229455.1 Flavobacteriaceae bacterium
AACGACTGGCCCCATGCGTCTGGCTCGCGAACCCATTCGATGGTTCGGAGTCCAATGTTCCAATGAAGCGAATGAAGCGAAGGCGAATCAGGTGTCCACTTCAATCGGTAAAGCGGTTGGTCGCCCATGCCATGAGGCCACCACAGTTCGGGCGTCACGATGGTGTGCGAGCCGCCGGTCGAGTCCGTTCCGAGGAATTCTTGGTTCCCATCGGGGTGGGTCAAGGTCCATGAACCTGAAGGCCATACGCTCTCCGGCTCAAACGTGATGCGCGCTGTCCCATCCGCTTCCATTGCTGTCTGAATCCGGTTTGATGATTCCAGAGGTTGGGCAGCCGGTACAATGGTCACAGGACCTGAGATGCCCGCAGAAACCAGCCGAGGCCCCCAATCCCAACCGAAATGGTAGTAAGGCTTTCGCGTGACACTGCTCGTTTGCTCACCAATCGGCTTCATTTCGTTGCTCACGGGAATGTTGCGCGGCTGTGCATCCATGATGGCCTGGCCGCGTTCGACCGGAGAATGGAGGGTTACCTCAATGTTCCAGGCATCCTCGGTCGGCGGTAAGTTGACCTCGTATGCCCGGTGGGCATTGTCGGTCTCCAGCATCAGAGAATCGTTGACGACGATGCTTGCGTACGTATCCAGTACTTCAAATCGAAGCACCGATTCCGTTGCATGATCCGAAACCAAAACGCGTGTTCTGTACACCCAATTTTCATTTTCAACCCACTGCAATGTGCGTTCGTTGGTTTCCATATATGGGTCATCAATCCGTCCATGCTGTAGCAAGTCGGTCATGACATCTCCCGGTACTTGAACTGCCAACCATTCATTTGTTTGTGGGAGGTACAGCTCCCAATCATCAATACAAACGGAATCTACCTGCGATTTAGGCGTGCAGCCGGACATAGCGAACAGTATCAGCGCGAGGCAATGCCATAATTGAGCTGTACAAAAGGGCAAGGTGGTGTGGATGTTTTTAGTGGTTTGCATGCTGCAATTCTCCAAGATAGAACGCTCCGTCAGGAGGGGCAAAAAAAGGCTCCCGAATCTACAGGTTATGTCAAATTAAGCGTGTAAATTGCACACCTGTCGCCTGAGCAATGAACCCGGCGTGAACTCACCGAAGGAAAACCGCTCACTCTACGTGAACAGCCTGTCAAAATTCTATTACCTATTTGGGATTGCTGGACTTCTCCTACTCATGGGGGGGTGCGGTAGCGCGGCGACGGGCGAAAAAAGCGACAGACAGGTGTTCATTGATTCCCTTTTGTCAACCATGAGTTTGGAGGCTAAGGTGGGAGAGATGACCCAGCTCACTTTGGGGGCCATTTTACAAAAGGAAAAAAAGAAAATCATCGAGCCGCAGGACTTCGATTCGTTGCGTGCAGCAGAGGCATTGATCGAGTACCAGGTAGGGAGCATTCTCAACTGCGGGAACCACGCACACACCCCCGCGAAATGGCACGAGTTCATCACGGGTATCCAAGAGCGTGCTGCGCTGAAAGAATCCCGCATTCCCGTTTTGTATGGCATCGATGCCATTCACGGTCCGACGTACACGTCGGAAGCTGTTCTCGGTCCTCAGCAGATTGGCTTGGCCGCTACGTGGAACGAGGAATTGGTGCGGAAGAATGCTGCCGCTACTGCTGAACAGGTCGCGGCTTGTGGGATTCCATGGAACTTTTCGCCGGTACTGGATTTGGGACGGGATCCCCGATGGCCTCGCTTCTGGGAAACCTTCGGTGAAGATCCCTTGCTCGCCTCGCGACTAGGTGTGGCCATGGTGGATGGATACCAAAATGGCGAGGTCCCGTTCGCGGCTACGTTGAAGCATTTTTTCGGTTATGGCTTTTCCTTATCCGGTAAGGACCGCACCCCAGCTTGGATTCCGGAACGTGAATTGCGAGAATACTTTCTTCCTTCGTTCAAAGCTGCTATTGATGCAGGCGCCAAGTCTGTTATGGTTAACAGCGGAGAAATCAACGGCATTCCGGTTCACGCGAACCGATACCTATTAACCGATCTTTTGCGTGACGAATTGGGTTTCAACGGGGTCTTGGTGACGGATTGGGCGGATATCGTGTACTTGTACGAACGCCACATGGTTGCTGAAGATTATAAAGAGGCTACACGTATGGCCATTGAAGCAGGCATTGACATGAGCATGGTGCCACTGGATCTCGAATTCAGTGATGCTTTGATTGAGCTGGTAAAGGAGGGCACCATCAGCGAAGAGCGGATAAATCTTTCAGTTCGACGAATCATCAATATGAAATGGGAACTGGGATTGTTTGAAACTGGGGGGATGCCGCCCGCGCTTGAAAACTACCCGGACAAAACACAATTCGAAGGGACAGCAGCACGCGCGGCGTTGGAATCCATCACGGTTCTCAAAAACGAGGGCCAGCATGCCGTTTATCCGGATCGGCCCATTTTGCCCATTGGAGGAACCGGTAAGGTGTTCGTCACAGGACCAACGGCCCACAGCCTAAACGCCTTGAACGGGGGATGGACAGGCACATGGCAGGGAAGGAACCCTCTATACAATACACCTGGCCGGCCACATTTGGCAGAGGCCATGGCGG
>CAXREW010000103.1:0-2557 GCA_964229455.1 Flavobacteriaceae bacterium
CGTGTGCTCTTCCGATCTGCTTGTTGGAGCAACAAAAGGCTTCTGTTGATGGATTGAATCGAATGGCCGTGCTTTGATGCAAACGTCTGTACATCAAATGAGGTCGGTTGATTGGGCTGTTTACCAATTGCGACTTGGCCTTGATTTGCCAAAAACTGATAGACTTCGCTAATCGGTAGCTGGCTCGGGTCCGCATTCTTCAATTTCTCCAACCTCCGCTCAACCATTTGGGGATGAACAAAAACAACACATTCGCTTCGAAGGCCATCCCGCCCAGCGCGACCAGCCTCTTGGACGTAGGACTCTAAATTGGCCGGGATGTACGCGTGGTAAACCCATCGAACGTCGGGTTTGTCAATACCCATGCCGAAGGCATTGGTGCAGACGATTACTCTGATGTCCCCCTGAGTCCAAGCTTTCAGTCGTTGGGCCCGGACCTGAGCGTCTAGCCCCGCATGGTAAGGTTCGACTCCACCCTCAATGCCCTCCAGACGATTGGCCCATTTCTCGGCTTGATAGCGCGTTACTACATAGATCAATCCTGTTCCTTGGGAATTCAATGCTGCCTGGTACAACATCGCTTCTGAATCCCGCACGGTGCAAACAGCATATGTGAGATTCGGTCGACGCGTAGACGCTCGAAATACCGACGGTTCCTTCAGCTGAAGGTTGTGGTGAATGTCCGCAATTACACGCTCTGTGGCTGTTGCCGTAAAACAGCACCAAGTTGCCTCCGATGTGGCAATGCGCAGCGTGGCCAGCTGTCGGTAGGCGGGACGAAAATCATGACCCCATTCCGAAATGCAATGGGCTTCGTCGATGGCTACAGTTCGGATGCCAAGCCGCTCCACACGCATCTGGACTAGCTTACCCGCTAATTTTTCAGGGGATGCAAACAGAAAACATGGCGTGCGTCGTTCAGCGTTGTTGAGGATGCGTTCAACGTCTCTCGGGCTCGAAACACCTGCCAAGGAAAATGCGTGAATCCCCCTTGACTTCAAATCATCGAGCTGGTCCTGCATCAAAGCGATCAACGGGGAAACAACCAAGGTGACGCCGCCTCGGACCAAGCCAGGAAGTTGATAACACAGCGATTTACCACCACCGGTAGGCAATACAGCAATGGTGTCATCGCCCGAACAGATGGCCTCAACAGGTCCTGTTTGGTGGGGGCGAAGCGCATCGAAACCCCAGAATTCCTTCAGCAAAGAACTCCATGGAAGAGGCTGATTCGAATTCATGTGTTGGTGGCCAATTAATTCAATGGGATGAGCGAACTTGCGCGCGCAAAACGTAAAGGTCATGAAGAACATCGTAGCGGGAAACTGGAAGAGCAACAAATTGATGCACGAAGCATTGGAATTGATGAACGAGGTGAAATCGGGTTTGAACGACGGGCTTTCAACGGAAGTCATCATCGCACCACCGGCGCCGTACCTCAACACATTAGCTAAGGAGGTAGGTCCAGTTCTTCAGATTGCAAGCCAGCAATGCAGTGCAACGGGATCGGGAGCCTTTACCGGAGAATTCACGGCTGACATGTTGGCCTCATGCGATGTGAAATGGGTGATCATTGGTCACTCTGAACGACGAGAGGGTTACGGGGAAACGGATGACGCTGTTCGCAACAAGCTGCACGCTGCATTGGAAGCTGGATCGCGGGTGTTGCTTTGCTGTGGTGAATCCCTTGAAGTGAGAGAGTCTGGGACCCATTTTGACTGGGTTCAAGGCCAACTATCTCATGCTTTGGAGGGCCTTTCTCAAGCGTCAATGGATGGGGTGGTCATCGCGTACGAACCCATTTGGGCCATCGGAACCGGCAAAACCGCAACGTCGGCTCAGGCTCAAGAAATGCATGCTTTCATTCGGAATTGGCTCACGGAGCGATTTGATGCAACGACCGCTCAAAATTGCCGAATCCTTTACGGGGGCAGCTGCAAGCCAAGCAATGCCGATGAACTGTTTGCTCAACCCGATGTCAATGGCGGATTGATTGGCGGGGCTTCACTCAATGCCTCGGACTTTTTGGCCATTGTCGCTGCGGCGGAAAAGCACTGACAACATGGAGAAAGCCGATCGCTTCTTGCGCCTAGAACTTGTCCTCGATCCGGTGCTGCCTGCTCGGGAAGTCGCGGTGGCGTATTTGAACGGTTGCGGTTTTTCGATGTTCGAAGATTCGGAGCAGGGCCTTGTAGCCTTTGCCCGTGAATCGGAGTGGGACGAGGGAGGACTGGAGAATGTCATTGGCGAACTCCAGTCCATGGCGACAGTACATGCTGAAACCAGTTTTGTGGAATCAGAGAATTGGAATGCCCAGTGGGAATCGGAATACGAACCGATTGACGTCGAAGGACGTATCATGATGCGGGCACCGTTCCACCCTGAGCCGACTTCGGGATTGGATGTCATCATTCAACCGGAAATGTCCTTTGGAACTGGACACCACCCGACGACCTGGCAAATGATGCGGTGCCTTTTGGATCTTGATTTGAAGGACAAGTCAGTGTTGGATATAGGATGTGGTACTGGGGCATTGGCCATTGCCGCACGAAAGCTC
>CAXREW010000104.1:0-3659 GCA_964229455.1 Flavobacteriaceae bacterium
ATGATTTCATGGGCCTCGAAGGCCAAACGGTTCCGGATATGCCGGACTCCTTTATCAATGAGGTCACTGACCGGTACGTTGGGCTCTACGAACAAGTCACCGGACAACCCTTTGAACGAACCACCTCTGAACACTTGGAGCGTGACATCGAAGCGGCCGTTTCCGAGTGGATCGCAGCCAATAACCATGGGTAAGAAGCGTCCGAATTGGCATGAAGATGCCCTCGCAGCTGTGCGAGCGTTGCGCAACGACGGCGTCATTTCGCACCCCACGGATACCGTATGGGGCCTTGCAGCTGACGCAACGTCCGCAGCAGGCGTGCAGCGAATTTTTGACATCAAGCAGCGCGCCTTATCCGAGACCTTGCTGATGCTCGTGGATTCGGAACAGGCGCTGGAACAATTGCTTCCCAATTTGCCGGAGGCAGCATGGGAATTGCTGGAAGTAAGTGATCGGCCTGTCACGCTCGTAGGGACACTCGGCAGTCAGGCACATCACACGTTTGCTCCCGGCATGGTGCGAGAAGATGGATCCATCGCGGTTCGCCTTGTATCCGACCCTTACCTGAGTTTTCTGATTCAGGGAATCGGCGCGCCCCTTGCTTCCACCAGCGCCAACCTGGCCAAGCAACCCACTCCACAAACGTTCAATGAAGTTGACCAACGGGTCACCGATGCCGTGGACTTCAATGCCCACTACCGCCGATCGGATTTGAATTCAAGTCAATCCTCCATGCTCGTCCACTTCGACGACGCAGGTCGCATGCGTATTTTGAGGAGCTAAAGGCTATCCACGTACCTTTGAACCCATGTCCGCAGAAGCCATGAACTACTCGGCCCACCTGAACCATCCGCTGTTCAAGACCATTGGAAAAATCGCGGACGAAGAAGGAAAGTCCGCCTACGCCATTGGAGGCTTCGTTCGGGACCTCTTGCTTCAACGCCGGTGCAAAGACATCGACATCGTGGTTGAAGGCAGCGGCATCGAATTGGCCAAGAAAGCCTCCAACGCGCTGAACGCGGGCAAAGTCACGGTCTTCAAGAACTTCGGCACGGCCATGTTCCGCTACCGAGACTGGGAGGTGGAATTCGTCGGGGCCCGGAAAGAATCCTATGAACGTGGAAGCCGCAAGCCTATCGTGGAGGACGGCACCAGTGAGGATGATCAAACCCGAAGGGACTTCACCATCAATGCCCTCGCCATCAGCTTGAATGAAGCGACGTTTGGTGACCTTGTCGATCCCTTTGACGGGGTACGTGACTTGGAAAATGAATGCATTCAGACGCCTTTGGACCCAGACATCACGTTCAGTGACGACCCACTTCGGATGCTGCGGGCGATTCGGTTTGCCACCCAGTTGCACTTTCGCATCACCGACTCCAACATCGCATCCATTCAGCGGAACGCAAACCGCATGGAGATCATCAGCCAAGAACGGATTCATACGGAGCTTCACAAGATCATCCTGAGCCCGCGGCCTTCGATTGGGTTCAAGTTGCTCGACAAGTGCGGATTGCTGGGCATCATTTTCCCCGAAATGGAGGCACTCAAAGGCGTGGAATGGCGCGACGGGATTGGTCACAAAGACAACTTCTACCATACGCTGGAAGTATTGGACAACGTGGCGAAGGTTTCCAACGACCTTTGGTTGCGTTGGGCCGCGATTTTGCATGACATCGCCAAGCCAGCCACCAAACGATTCCAACGGAACCACGGCTGGACGTTTCACGGACACGAGGACAAGGGGGCCCGCATGGTGCCCAAAATCTTCAAGCGCATGAAGCTGCCTTTGGACCACAAAATGAAGTTTGTCCAAAAGCTCGTGCTCTTGCACCTGCGGCCGATTGCGCTGACGAAAAACCAAATCACGGACAGTGCGGTGCGCCGTCTGCTCTTCGATGCTGGCGATGACATCGACGCCTTGATGATCCTGTGCCGAGCGGACATCACCTCCAAAAATGAAGCGCGGGTCAAGCGGTACCTCGCCAACTACGACATCGTCGTCCAGAAGTTGAAAGACGTCGAGGAGAAAGATCACTTGCGCAATGTCCAACCGCCCATCTCCGGTGAAGAAATCATGGAAACCTTTGGCATTCCACCGAGCAAGCCGATTGGCGACTTGAAAAACGCCATCAAAGAAGCCATCCTGGACGGAGAGATTCCCAATGAACCAGGACCGGCCAAAGAACTCATGCTCGAGTTGGCAGCTAAAATGGGCCTGTCACCTAAGTAACGGAGCCGTCTACCCTTTCCAGCCGTCCTTCAGCGTCACAGCCCGGTTGAACACGGGTGATCCCGGGGTGCTGTACTTCGAATCCAATGTGAAATAGCCCAATCGGGTGAATTGGAACACCGTCCCTACTTCTGCATGAGCCAAGGAAGGCTCTACTTTACATCCTTTCAGAATCTCCAAGCTGTTGGGATTCAAGGCGTCCATGAAATCCCCATTGGCTTCTGGCGAAGCCTCCTGGAACAACCGGTCGTACAACCGCACCTCCGCTTCTTCTGCTTGATTTGCAGCCACCCAGTGGAGCGTGCCTTTGGGCTTTACCCCTGACGTGTCTTGGCCACTGCGGCTGTTCGGAATGTAGTTCACATGGACTTCGGTCACGTTGCCGTGTTCATCCTCGATGTGATCTGCATACTCAACGATGTAAGCGGATTTCAAGCGTACCGTTCGCCCTGGCGCCAATCGAAACCACTTCTTGTTGACGTCCACGCGGAAATCCTCAGCTTCCATCCACAGCTCCCGCCCGAACGGAATCTCCCGCGTTCCCGCCGAATCGTCCTCTGGATTGTTGACGGTGGTCAGCATTTCCGTCTCTCCTTCAGGGTAATTCAATACAACAAGACGAATGGGACTCAACACCGCCATGACGCGTGGGGCGCGGCGGTTCAGATCGTCCCGAAGCGACCATTCCAGTAAACTCACATCGATGGTGTTGTTGCGCTTCGCAACACCTACGCGGTCTGCGAATACCCGAATACTCTCCGGAGTGTACCCGCGCCTGCGCAATCCAGATATGGTCGGCATGCGAGGATCGTCCCAGCCATCTACCACGCCTTCCTCGACCAGACGCAGCAACTTGCGCTTCGACATGATGGTGTAATTCAAATTGAGTCGGGCGAATTCCGTCTGTTCACTGGGGTAGATACCCAGTGCTTCAATGAACCAATTGTAAAGCGGGCGGTGGTTCTCAAACTCCAACGAGCACAAGCTATGCGAGATGCGTTCAATGGAATCCGATTGGCCGTGGGCGAAATCATACATCGGGTAAATGACCCAATCGTTTCCAGTTCGGTGGTGTTCGACGTACTTCACCCGATAAATCACCGGGTCGCGCATCAGCATGTTGTCATGGGCCATGTCAATCTTGGCACGCAGCACACGCTCGCCCTCTTGGCATTCGCCTGCTTTCATTTCCTCGAACAAGCGAATGTTTTCCTCGGGGGTTCGTTCCCGGAAAGGACTGTTGGTCCCAGGAGTTCCAGGGGCGCCTTTTTGCGCAGCGATTTCATCGGCGGTTTGGTCATCGACGTAAGCCAAGCCCTTCCCGATCAAGTCGCAAGCGTAATCAAAGAGCCGCGTAAAATAATCGCTGGTGTAGAACTCGCCGCCGTTCCATTCAAACCCCAACCACGCAATATCTTCTCGGATG
>CAXREW010000105.1:0-2559 GCA_964229455.1 Flavobacteriaceae bacterium
TCCCTTCGGAATCAGCGGGGCTTTGCTCAGCGCATTCAGCGTGCGATTGAGGTAAAGGCCCAAGAACCCGAGGAACAACGCAATTTCAAAAATACCGAATTCGTTGTGGTCGAACATTGTGCCGGGTATGACAAGCAGATAAACATCCGCGAAATGCCCAATAAAGATGAGCAAGCCAACCGGGACAATGAACTTGGCGTTGCGCTTGGTATCACGCGGCAACAGCGTGTAGAACGGCACCGCGAAGTTGATGAAGAACGTCAGCATGAACGGCACCTGGTAGTCGGTGAAGAAGCGCTGCGTGTAGTACGTCACTTCTTCCGGGATGTTAGCATACCAGATCAATAAGAACTGGCTTACCCAGAGGTAGCTCCACAACATGGAAATGGCAAACATCCACTTCGAGATGTCGTGCATGTGGCTGGAGGACACTTCTTGGTAGTAGCCGTTGCTCCGCAACCATATCAATCCGAGGTTCAGCATGATCATGAAACTGACCCACATGCCCGAGAAGAGGTACCAGCCAAAAAGCGTTGAGAACCAGTGCACGTCAATCGACATCACCCAATCCCAAGCCAGCATCGAGCTAAACACCGCAAAGAACACCAAGAACATCGCGCTGCGGCGGAACTGTTTGAAGTGAAGATCTAAGCTGGGTTGCTCGTCTTCCAACAACGACCAACGGCGGAACAAGCGTGCAAAAATCAAGAACGTCGCAACGTAACCGATGGTGCGCAGCCAGAAGAACCACGTCGCGAAGTAGGGCTGTTTGCCTGCGATGATGTGGTCGTAGTTCGGGTTGGCAACGGCGCCTTCCGTCATTTCATCCACGTATTGCGTGTGGTCCCCGTCAACAATCATGTACTCGTGGTACAAGGTCGAATCCATCCAGTGGTAGAGGTGGTGGGCATGAAAAAACTGCCCGGCCGCTAGTACAACCACAATCACCCCGGCCCCGATGGGCAAGAAATGCCACATGGCCTCAAACGTGCGTTTGATAACTGCCGACCACGACGCCTCCACCGCGTAGTTCAGCGCGTAAAAGAAGAGAGCCGCCAAGGAAATGGAGAACCAGAAAAATCCGTTGATGAGCAAGTTTGCCCACCAGCGTTGGTGGTGTGCTGAACCATCGGTCAAAAATCCACCGATGAGGGCCAGCAACCCAATGCCCATGAGCACTTGGGTGACCAGTTTGGTGCGTCCTTCGAATTTGAATTCCATGATCAGGTATTCATTGCCATGGCATCTCCTGCTTCAGCAGACGCCGATTTCACCACATTGCCGTTTTCGTCAAATTCCGGCATTTCCCCTCCATTCTGGAGGACTTTGATGTACTCGATGACCAACCAGCGGTCCTTCTGGGACAACTGTGATGCGTGGGAACCCATGAGGCCCTTACCATAGGTTAGTGTGTGGTACATTTTGCCTTCAGGCAGATCTTTCAGCTTGTCGCTGTAGCTCGGAATCCCTTGGATGTGACCGTTGCGGCTCAACGCGCCGTCCCCTTTTCCTTCTTCGCCGTGGCACTGTGTGCACATCAACGTGTAGATTTCCTGACCAGCTTCGATTTCAGCCTGACCGACGTGCGCCAACGGTGATGACAGGTTGGCACCGGCGGCTTCGTATCCTTCTACGGTGTTCGGGTACGCATACGGCATCGAGAATGCCATCGCATCCGGGTTGAATGGAATCGTACCAGCGACTGGCTTTCGCGCAGACTGCACCTGGCGCTGCGCCGAAGCGACTTCCTCTCCCACTTGATAGGGATCCTGACCGTAGTCGACGTACGCTTCTACTGCAGGCGAGCGGTACATGTCAGGCATGTATTCCAAGCCGGGGCTATCCGGGTCATTGACACAACCCGTGGTGGCTACAAGCGCGGCAGCCACTCCCGATAAAACAATGCTTCTTCGGATATTCATCACTTGTAGTCTTTGATGCTCAACTCAAAGAGCGGGGTTTCCTTGATGGCTGCCTCCAATTCGTCGGCAGACATGGCATTCTGTTCGGTGGTGATTTCCATGATGAACTTGTCATCAGTGGAACGAGGGTCCGGGTTGGAGGCCGGCATGCCCGGCAGCGTTCCGTTGCGGAGCAAATAGGTGATGGCCATACCGTGCGCACCGCACAAAACCGAAAACTCAAACGTCACGGGGATGAAAGCTGGCAAGTTCTCAATCAAGGAGAAGCTGGGCTTACCCCCGATGTTCATCGGCCAGTCGGAAATCATGAAGTACCACATTCCGAGCAGCGCAAGGGTCGTACCCGTGGTGGCGTACATGAATGCCGCGATGCCCAAACGGGTGCGCTTCACGCCGATGATCGGGTCGATGCCGTGGATCGGGAAGGGAGAGAAAACATCCTTCACCCGGATGCCTTTTGCGACCAACGCCGACGCCGCGTCTTTCAGCGTATCGTCGTCGTCATACATTACATGGAATACCTTATTCATGGCTGTAAGGGTCAGTGGTTAGCTTGCTGTTTCTTGTAGTTCTCACCGCTCGTCTTGAGGATGGTCTTCAATTCGTTCAATGCCAAAACCGGGAAGAACCGGGCAAA
>CAXREW010000106.1:0-14425 GCA_964229455.1 Flavobacteriaceae bacterium
CGACCACCGAGATCTACACTCGGTACAACACTCTTTCACTACACGACGCTCTTCCGATCTGCCGCGGAAATTGCGAACAAAGCGCACACCGAAGGGACCACCCTCAAGGCGGCGGCGTTGGCAACCGGTTATCTGACCGAAGCCGAGTATGATGCGTGGGTGGTACCCGGAGACATGACCGGGAAGCGGTAATTATTTCTGCTTGCCGGCTTTCATCTGGGTGACCAGCTGCTTGATCCACTGCTCATCCGCCTTGGGGCAAATGAGCAGCGCATCCTCTGTATCAACCACAATGAAGTTGTCGAGCCCGCGCAAGGCGATCAGCTTTTTGGACTTGCCTGCGTCGCTTACGATGACGTTGCCACTGGCTTCCGTCGCCTCGAGATCGACCCCGGCCGTGCCGTTTCCGGAGCCGTCCAATGGCAGCTTCTCGTGCAACGAACCCCAGGTTCCGAGATCACTCCATCCGAAATCGGAAAGCACAACGGCCACGTTGGGGGCTTTTTCCATCACGCCGTAGTCGATCGAAATGTTCTCGCATTCACCGTATATGCCGTGGATGGTGGCGGATTCACGGTCGGTAGCGAAGTCGCTTTTGTGCTCTTCAAACAGTGCTTGCATTTCAGGCAAATGCGCCTCGAATGCTTCGGTGATGTTTTGGAGGCTCCAGATGAAAATCCCCGAATTCCAGTAAAAATCTCCAGAAGCCAGGAACTGTTCGGCCAACTCGAGCTGGGGCTTCTCGGTGAAGGTTTTCACCATCCGAATGCGCTCGTCTCCGGCGTTGGGTAAGTCTTCGAATTGAATGTAGCCGTAGCCGGTGTCGGGACGTGAAGGGTGAATGCCCAGCGTCACGAGGTGGGTGGTTTCGCGCGTGTGCTCCAAGGCCACGTTGGCGATTTCCAGGAATTCGTCCTCTTTTAAAATGAGGTGATCCGATGGCGCGACACTCACAGCTGCCTCAGAGGCGGCGTCTCCCGCCTTGTTGGCAATCCAATGGTTGGCGTAGGCAATGCACGGTGCAGTGTTCCGCATGAACGGTTCGCACAAGGTGTTTTCGCTGGGCAACTGGGGCAGGTGTTCGGCGACCAACCCGCGGTACCGCTCTTGGGTGACCACGAGGATGTTTTCAGCAGGAACGAGCCGCGAAAGGCGGTCAAACGTCATTTGGATCAACGAGCGACCAGTTCCAAGGATGTCGAGGAATTGCTTCGGTCGGGACTCCTTGCTCATGGGCCAGAACCGGCTTCCGATTCCGCCGGCCATGATGACAGCGTAGGTATTTTTGTTCGCGCTCATGGTTCAGCTTTCCATGTCTGTGGGGCCTCCTCAACGGCATTTGAAGGGGTCTGGGTTTCTGACCATTGCGGGCAGTTGCAGTCACGGTGGCCGCGTTGTGACCCGCATGCAGAGAGCATCAAGGCGATACCGAGCAGGCACAAAGGATGTAGGTGTTTGACAAACATGCCCCGCGAAAATACGAACTGGCACGTACCTTAGCACCATGCGCTGGATGTATCACATTGGCCGCTACATGCGGTTGTTGACCAAGAGCTTTCGCAAGCCGGAGAAGTTCAGCGTATTCAAAGACTTATTGGTCACAGAATTGGAGTCGATTGGCCTTCAATCTTTCGGTATTGTCGCTCTTCTTTCGATTTTCATGGGAGCGGTTATTTGCTTGCAGACGGCCCACCAAATTGGCGGGTGGATTCCGGTTTACACCATTGGGTTCACCGTTCGTCAGACCATGATTTTGGAGTTTTCGCCCACGCTCATCCCGGTCATTCTGGCCGGAAAGGTCGGTTCCAATATTGCTTCGCAAATTGGCACCATGCGTGTCACGGAGCAAATCGACGCCCTGGACATCATGGGAGTGAATAGCGCGAGCTATTTGATCTTGCCCAAGGTGGTCGCGGGGGTGTTCATTGTTCCATTTTTGGTGGTGTTGAGCATGGTGTTGGGCGTCGGTGCTGGCGCTTGGATTGGCGTGGCCACGGGTCTGAGCCCCTTGGCCGATTTCGAATACGGCATGCAAGTGGACTTTCGGGTGTTTGATGTGGTGTATGCACTGACCAAAACGGTGGTGTTCGGTTTCATCCTGACGAGCGTCTCCGCTTACCACGGCTATTTCGCAGTAGGCGGCGCCTTGGAAGTGGGAAAATCAAGCACCAAAGCGGTGGTGTGGTCCGTTGTCATCATCATGGTGTCCAACTTGGTGCTCACTCAAATGCTGTTGAATTGACATGATTGAGCTGCAACACCTGGAAAAATCATTTGGTGATCACCACGTCCTCAAGGATGTCAGTGCCACGTTCGAGCGCGGCAAGGTCAACTTCGTCATCGGCAGAAGCGGAAGCGGCAAAAGTGTCATGACCAAGTGCACGGTTGGCCTCATCGAACCGGATCAAGGACGGGTATTCTACGATGGCCGGGACTTCACTTCCATGAGCCAACAGGAGCGCAAGGTCATCCGCCAAGAAATCGGGATGCTCTTTCAAGGTTCGGCCTTGTTCGATAGCATGACCGTTCAGGAAAATGTTGAGTTCCCCTTGCGCATGTTCAGTGATATGTCGGATGCGGAGCGACGGGACCGTGCGGCCGCCTGTTTGGAGCGGGTGGAGTTAGCCGATGCAAGTACACGTTTCCCCGCGGAATGCAGCGGTGGCATGCAAAAGCGCGTGGGCATCGCCCGGGCCATTGCGATGAATCCCAAGTACTTGTTTTGCGACGAACCCAATTCCGGGCTGGACCCCCAGACGGCAATTGTTATCGACAACCTGATTTCGGACATCACGTCGGAGTACCAGATTACCACTGTCGTCGTTTCGCACGACATGAACAGCGTGATGGAGGCAAGCGATACCATTCATTTCGTGCACCAAGGCAGCATTTGTTGGCACGGCAATCGAGAGGGACTGCTCGAAGGCGGCGTGAAGGAGTTGGAAGACTTTGTGTTCGCGAGTGACCTGATGCGTAAAATCCGGAAGACGGTTTAAACCGCATGGAAGACGGCCGGCACATTCCATTCAACTTCGAGCGCCTCTCAGAAGAAGAAATGCGTCAAATAGCCGACCGCATGTTTGAGCGCTTCAATGCCCGGAGAACGGTGCGGCACTTTTCGGCAGACCCACTGCCCCTTGACGTGGTGCGTCAGTGTATTCGGGCGGCCGGTACGGCACCCTCTGGAGCCCACAAACAGCCGTGGCACTTTTGCCTGGTGACCGATCCGAACATCAAGAAACGCATTCGCGTGGCCGCTGAAAAAGAGGAATACGAGAATTACCATGGACGCATGAATGAGGCGTGGCTGGACGACTTGAAACCCTTTGGCACCGACCACATCAAGCCTCACCTGGAGAATGCGCCGGCGCTCATTGTGGTATTTCGCCAATCGTGGACACCGGATGCTGCGGCAGCCTCCGGGAAGTCACAGAATTATTACGTCCAAGAGTCGGTTGGCATCGCCAGTGGCATGCTACTGTCCGCTTTGCACGAATGCGGCATCGCGACCTTGACGCACACCCCTTCACCGATGGGTTTTTTAGCGGAGATTTTGGACCGTCCTGCCCACGAAAAGGCTTTTTTGCTCATTCCGATTGGGTACCCCGCTGAGGGATGTCAAGTGCCTGATATTCAGCGAAAAAGCTGGGAAGAACTGGCGACAGAACATGGACCTGATTCGGCCCTTTAACACCCGAAGTCGATAAAAGTTTTTAGAAAACAGCGGAGGTTCCACTCCGATGTGATTACTTTGCGCCCCGATAAACAGCTAAGCTATGTCTGATATTCAAGAAAAAGTCACGGCGATTATCGTCGATAAGTTGGGAGTTGATGCAGGAGAAGTCAATCTGTCTGCGAGCTTCACCAACGATTTGGGCGCTGATTCTTTGGACACTGTAGAACTCATTATGGAGTTCGAAAAAGAGTTCAACATTGCCATCCCAGATGACCAAGCTGAGAAAATTAGCACCGTAGGACAAGCGGTCGACTACATTACCGAGAACGCGAAATAATCCTGGCTCCATGGAGCTCAAAAGGGTTGTTGTTACCGGCTTAGGGGCGATTACGCCCCTTGGAAATGACATACCAACGTACTGGAAAGGCTTGGTAAACGGTGTGAGCGGAGCCGCTCCCATCACCAAGTTTGACGCAACCAACTTCAAGACGCAGTTTGCCTGTGAAGTGAAGGATTGGGACGTTTCCGAATTCCTCGACCGCAAAGAATCGAGGAAGATGGATTTGTTCGCTCAGTATGCGGTGGTCTGTTCCGATCAAGCTTTAGAAGATGCAGGTCTCGCAGGAGAGGATTCCCCTGTGAATCCTGACCGCGCTGGCGTCATCTGGGGTTCGGGTATTGGAGGATTCCAAACCTTCATGAATGAAGCCCTGAATTTCCATCGAAGTGAAGGCATTCCGCGTTTCAGTCCGTTCTTCATCCCCAGGATGATTTCGGACATAGCGGCTGGCCACATCAGCATGCGGCACGGATACCGTGGTCCCAACTTCTGCACGGTTTCGGCTTGTGCCAGTGGGACCAACGCCATGATCGATGCGTTCAACTACATTCGGTTGGGCAAAGCCGATGTCATGGTGACCGGTGGTTCTGAAGCAGCGGTGACCGAAGGCGGAATTGGGGGATTCAATGCGTTGAAGGCCCTCTCTACCCGCAACGATGAACCAGCCAAGGCCTCACGTCCGTTTGATTCTACCCGGGACGGTTTCGTGCTCGGTGAGGGAGGCGGCGCGATCATCTTAGAGGAGTATGAGCACGCAGTCGCACGTGGTGCAACAATCTACTGCGAGATGGTGGGCGGAGGCATGAGTGCCGATGCACACCACATTACGGCGCCTCATCCCGAAGGACTCGGTGCGTTGAACGTCATGAAATCCGCGTTAGAAGATGCGGGCATGAAACCAGAAGAAGTGGATTACGTGAACGTACACGGTACGTCCACTCCGCTGGGAGACGTTGCAGAAACCAAGGCCATTCAAGGCGTCTTTGGGGACCATGCGTACGACCTCAACATCAGCTCGACCAAATCCATGACGGGCCACTTGTTAGGTGCCGCTGGGGCCATCGAAGGCATTGCCTGTATCCTCGCGATTCAGAACGGCGTCATACCGCCAACCATCAACTTTGAACATGCCGATGAGGCGCTCGATCCCAAATTGAACTTCACGTTCAACAAAGCGCAAGAGCGCACGGTACGAGCCGCACTCTCCAACACTTTCGGGTTTGGGGGACACAACGCTTCGGTCTTGTTCAAGGCTTTGGACTGATCTTTCTTTTGGGACTGCTGCGCAACCAAAGATGGGCCAACCGGTGGACCCGAGGAGGCGTCTCACCTGATTTTAGACAATTCGTCAAAGCCGAGTTCGGCGTGCGTGTACGAAATGGTGCGTGGTACAAACAAGCGATGACCCACGGTTCGATGATGTCCGAACTGGAGTCTGGTGAACAGTCGAACGAACGGCTGGAGTTCCTAGGCGATTCCATTCTTGGCGCCGTGGCCGCGGAACTCGTTTTTTTCCGTTACCCACATCAAGATGAGGGGCCATTGACCCAAAAACGATCCAACTTGGTGAGCCGCAAGTCGCTCAATCGAATTGGGGAGGCGATGGGATTGGGTGATTTCATTCAGACAACCATCACACAGCGCCCGCTGCCGAGCACAGTCGTAGGAAATGCGTTGGAAGCACTGATAGGCGCCATTTACCTCGATCACGGCTACAAAAAGACCCGTGTACTGGCTTCATCTATGCTGATGCGGTACGGAGCGGAGGAGGTGATGGAGGCCACCGCGGACTTCAAATCCAGCTTGTACCATTGGGCGCAAGTGGAAGGCAAGGTGGTCCGATACGAGGATAAAATAGCCCAGGAGCCCAATGAGCGAGTACAGGGCGTTCATGAGGTGGTATTGATGGTCGATGACCGGCCGGTGGCAGAAGGGGCGGGCACCTCCAAAAAGGAGGCGGAACAGGAAGCAGCGCGGCTCGCTTTGGAACGCGGAGAATGGCGTGAAAAACCGCTGTAATTCTAAGCGGACGCGGTATATTCGCGTTGAATGCAGTGGCTTGACGAAGACTTCGCAGACGCGTGTGATTTTGAACTTTTGGGGCTGAGCAGTCACCTGCCACCGCACCGGTTGGCGTGGGAGATGAATCAGCACCTGAAGTGGCGGTTGGAGTTTTTCAAAGTGCTGGAAATCCAACAGCGAAAAGGGCATTCGGAACACGCGGTTTACCGCTACGAAGATGTGTCAAGCCATGGTTCACAAACGTGGTACGTCATTGAAAACAAGGCCCCAAACGGCATGATTGCCCGGTTTAAGGGTGGTGCGGAAATGGACTACCTCGTCCAGGCTATGGATGAAGCGGGTTCGATGGCGGAGGCCATGGAGCGCATTCGATCCATGCGGGGGGTCAATTACATCCTCCAACTCGATCCACTTGAGTCGGGTGCTATTGAGCATTTGGCCTTGATGGACCTAACCCCTGAAGTGGAGGGCTGAAGAATTGAAACGATGAAACGAACGAAAATTGTAGCGACGATGGGCCCGGCTTCCAACACGGAGGAACGGCTGGAAGCGTTGATTCAGGCAGGAATGAACGTGGCGCGCTTGAACTTTTCCCACGGAGAGCATGCCATTCATGGGCAGACCATTGCCAACGCCCGAAAGGTGGATGAGAAATTAGGAACGCACACGGCATTGCTGGCCGATCTGCAGGGCCCCAAATTGAGAATTGGTGAGTTGGAAGGCGGTCAAATCGACCTGGTAAAAGGGGAAGAGCTGGTGATTCGCACGGGCAAAGAGACGGGGACCGCCGGTGTTGTTTACACCAGTTACATGCAATTCGCACGTGATGTGAAAGCAGGCGAGCCCGTGCTCATGGACGACGGCAAGCTCGAATTGCGTGTTTTGGAAACGGACGGGAAAGGCGAGGTGCGATGCGAGGTGGTTCACGGTGGTGTGCTGAAACCTCGAAAAGGCATCAACTTGCCGTCCACTGCCATTTCACTGCCGTGCATTACGGAAAAAGATGCGGTGGATTTGGCTTACGCCCTGGAACAAGATGTGGATTGGATTGGCCTGTCGTTCGTGCGCAACGCCCAAGACATTGTGCAACTCCGTGAGTGCATTGAGGCGGAGGGCAAGCACACCCGAATCATCGCCAAGATTGAGAAACCCGAGGCGCTGGAAGACCTCGATGGCATCCTTGAGGAGACCGATGCTGTGATGATTGCACGCGGGGACTTGGGGGTAGAGATTCCCAAGCAGGAAGTGCCGTTGGTCCAAAAGGATATCATCCAGCGCTGCATGCACATGGGCAAGCCGGTGATTGTTGCGACCCAGATGATGGAGTCGATGATTGAGGCTTCGGTTCCCACGCGAGCGGAAGTCAACGATGTAGCCAACGCCGTACTGGACGGTGCAGATGCGGTGATGCTCAGCGCGGAAACATCGGTAGGCGCTTATCCGGTTGAAGCAGTGACGGCTATGACGGACATAATTGAATCGATGGAGGGCCAAGACCGCATGTACTACCATGAGCGCCCGCCATTGAGCCCTGAGGACGATCGATTCATCAGCGACAGCATGTGTTACAACGCCTGCAGGTTGGCCAAGCGTGTGAATGCCAAGGCCATTGTTACGATGACCTTCTCAGGGTATACCGCGGTTCAGGTTTCGAGCCAGCGCCCAAAGGCCCATATTTTCATGTTTACCGCGAACAAGCGGGTGTTGGCGCAGATGTCCCTCGTTTGGGGTGTTTCGGCGTTCCCTTACCTGAAAATGGTGAGCACGGACCACACCATTGCTGACATCAAGTTTGAATTGACCAAAATGGGCGCCGTCACAGATGGCGACTTTGTGGTCCACTTAGCGAGCATGCCGATCGCGGATGCGGGCATGACCAACATGCTTAAGCTCAGCCAAGTGTAGTTAAATCAAGGGGTTGGAAGTCTTCGATGGCCGAGCCATTGTTATCTTCGCGCCTTTGAGTAAACCGACCCGATTGCATTTCGAATGAGCAGTTCTGCACCGCAACCAAACTTCCCTGAACGCGGCTCCCTCAACCTTCCCAACATTGCTGACGACATCCTCGCTAGCTGGGAAAAGGATGGGACGTTCCAGAAGAGCATCGAGACGCGTCCGGCTGATCGGCCGTACGTGTTCTTCGAGGGGCCGCCTTCCGCGAATGGAAAGCCGGGCATCCACCACGTGATGGCCCGAGCGATCAAAGACATTTTTTGCCGCTTTCACACCCTGAAGGGGTACCGCGTCGAACGAAAAGCGGGATGGGACACCCACGGCCTGCCCGTGGAGTTGGGCGTAGAAAAAGAACTCGGCATTACCAAAGAGGACATTGGGGTCAAACTGACCATCGAGGAGTACAACGAGGCGTGCAAGAAAGCCGTCATGCGGTACACGGACATTTGGAATGAACTGACCCGCAAGATGGGGTATTGGGTCGATATGGACGCGCCGTACGTGACCTATGAAAACAAGTATATCGAGAGCGTCTGGTGGTTGCTGAAGCAACTCGACAGCAAAGATTTGCTCTACAAGGGCTACACCATCCAGCCGTACAGCCCAGCGGCGGGAACGGGATTGAGTTCACACGAACTGAACCAACCAGGTGCGTACCGTGACGTCAAGGACACCACGGTCGTAGCCCAATTCAAAGCGCTGCCCGAATGCGGAGCACGCGTTCTGGAGCACGCAGGCCCTGAGAAGGCGGAAGCCTACGGTCATTTGCCCGTGTACTTCTTGGCATGGACGACCACGCCGTGGACGCTCCCTTCCAACACGGCCCTCACGGTTGGACCGGACATTACGTACGTTCTTGTGGCCACTAAGAACCGGTACACCGACGAGCCAGGGTTGGTGGTATTGGCGGAGGATTTGATGGGCAAGCATTTTGGCGGAAAAAAAGCGCCTGAGCACGAGGTAATTGCTCACATCAGCGGCGCCGAATTATGCGGCGCGCGGTACGAGCAACTGCTCGATTGGGCCGAACCGATGGAAGACGTGAGCGAGGCGTTCCGCATCATTCCCGGTGATTTCGTAACCACAGAAGACGGCACGGGCATTGTTCATACAGCCCCGACTTTCGGCGCGGACGATGCGCGGGTGGCTTCAGCTGCAGGCGTCCCCCCCATGCTCATCGACGACGGCACGGGCCAAGGGGTCCCGTTGGTTGATTTGCAGGGCCGTATCCGCGACGGTGTGGGCCCTCTTGCCGGTCGGTACGTTAAGGAGGAGTATTACGATGAAGGAGAAGCGCCTGAGCGGTCCGTAGACGTGGAAATCGCCATCGATTTGAAGGGCAAGGGGCTCGCGTTCTTGGTCGAGAAATACGAGCACAACTACCCCCATTGCTGGAGAACGGACAAGCCGGTCCTCTACTACCCGCTGGACAGCTGGTTCATCCGCGCGACTGCCGCCAAAGAGCGCATGCAGGAGCTGAACAAGACCATTCGGTGGAAGCCGGCAAGCACGGGGTCGGGCCGTTTCGGCAAGTGGTTGGAAAACCTGAACGACTGGAACCTCAGCCGCTCGCGGTTTTGGGGCATTCCCATTCCCATTTGGTCCACCGAGGACGGCACCGAGCGCCATTGCATCGGCTCAGTAGAGGAGTTGAAAGCAGCTTGTGCTGAAGCCGTAGAGGCGGGACTCATGGACGCGAACCCCTTGGAAAACTTCGTCCCTGGGGACATGTCCAAGGCGAACTACGAGCTGTTCGACTTGCACAAGCACGTCGTCGACCGCATCACACTCAAGGCTTCCGACGGACGACCGATGCGGCGCGAGGCAGATCTGATTGACGTCTGGTTTGACAGCGGATCCATGCCATACGCCCAGTGGCATTACCCGTTTGAAAACAAAGAAAAAATCGATGCGGGTCAGTCGTACCCTGCCGACTTCATTGCGGAGGGCGTGGACCAAACCCGTGGCTGGTTCTATACGCTGCATGCGATTGCCACGATGGTCTTCGATTCCGTAGCGTACAAAAACGTCGTCAGCAACGGCTTGGTCCTCGATAAGAACGGCCAGAAGATGTCCAAGCGATTGGGCAACGCCGTAGACCCATTCGAGACCTTGGGCCAATACGGCCCCGACGCGACCCGTTGGTACATGATTTCGAACGCCCAGCCCTGGGACAACCTCAAATTCGATGCGGATGGCATCACCGAGGTCCAGCGCAAGTTCTTCGGCACATTGCACAACACCTACAATTTCCTCGCCTTGTATGCCAACATCGATGGCTACACCGGTGGAGGCGATGAGGTGCCAGTAGCCGATCGCCCCGAGATTGACCGGTGGGTGTTGTCCCGCTTGAATTCGTTGATCGAGGAGGTGACCGAAGCGTACGAAGCGTTGGAGCCTACCAAGGTGGCCCGTGCAATCCAGTCGTTTGCGATCGACGACCTCTCGAACTGGCACGTGCGTCAATCACGCCGCCGCTTTTGGAAGGGCGAAATGAGCGACGACAAGCGAAGCGCCTACCAAACGCTGCACAAGTGCCTCAAGTCGTTGTCGGTGATGATTTCTCCCATCGCACCGTTTTACGCAGACCGGTTGTACCGGGATTTGACCGGCGTGGAAGATTCCGTGCACCTCGCGTCATTCCCGGAAGCGGATCCGGCTTGCATTGATACGGAACTCGAAGCCCGCATGACCCTCGCGCAGCAAATCAGCTCCCAGGTGTTGTCCTTGCGCAAGCGGGAGCGGTTGCGCGTTCGTCAGCCTTTGCGCCGTGTATTGGTGCCGGTGCTGAATGAACAAATGGCTAGCCGCATTGAGACCATGGCATCCCTCATCCGAGGGGAGGTCAACGTCAAGGCCATTGAGGTGGTTCGAGACGGCGAGAACAAGGAAGTGTCCATCGTGAAGCGCGTGAAGCCAGATTTCAAGGCCCTCGGCCCCAAATTTGGCAAGCGCATGAAGGCCGTTGCTGCAGCGGTGAACGGGTTAGATGCTGAGGGCATTGCCACGCTCGAGCGAGAGGGTCGCGTGGCCGTGGATCCGGCAGACGGACAAGGTGAAGCGGTGGTGGAAGCGACTGAGGTGGCGATTTTGACCGATGACATCCCCGGATGGTTAGTTTCGAGCACAGGCGGTGTGACCGTGGCGTTGGACATTAGCTTGGACGATGCGTTGAAGGGTGAAGGGCTGGCGCGCGAATTGGTCAACCGGGTTCAGAACTTGCGAAAAGATGCCGGTCTCGAAGTCACCGATCGCATTGCTTTGACCGTGGACGCGGCGCCTGAGGTGGAAGCCGTGATGAAGGACAATTTGGATTATATTGCTGACGAAACGTTGGCGAACGAGGTGCGCTGGGAGGCAATTTCCGGTGCCGAGAGAATTGAATTGAGTGAAGGCATCGACGTGGCCTTGGTAGTGACAAAACAGGATTAAAACACAACCGTTATGGCAGAAACACGCTATTCGGATAACGACTTGCAGGAGTTCCAAGCATTGATTGAGGAGAAGCTGGCCGTGGCCCGCGAGAACTACGACGAACTTCAACGCGCGTTGTCGCACAGCGACGACAACACCACCGACGACACGGCTCCTACATTCAAGATGATGGAGGACGGGTCGGAGACCATGAGCCGGGAGGAAACCGCTCAATTGGCGGCGCGTCAACAGAAGTTTATCGTCAACTTGGAAAACGCCTTGCTGCGGATCAAGAACAAGACCTACGGCATTTGCCGAGTGACCGGGAAGCTCATTCCCAAAGCGCGCCTCCGCTTGGTGCCCCACGCTACGATGTCGATCGAAGCCAAGAACAAGCAGTAGGCACCCCGTTGAGCACGCCGCGTACACTTTTGGGTTGGGTTTTGACCGTTGTGGTCCCCGTTTTGGTCGCAGACCAATGCTTGAAAGTGTGGGTAAAATTGAATTTCTCGTTGGGGGAGCGCATGGCGTTTATCCCGGGATTGCTGGAATTGCAATTCATCGAAAATGAGGGTATGGCCTTTGGCTGGGCATTGCCCGGAATGGCCGGCAAGTTGGTGCTGACCGGTTTTCGCCTTGTGGCTGCCGTGGGCATCGGATTCTACATCAAGAAACTGATTGAATCGGGAGCGCACCAGGGGTTTCTAACGTGCTTGGCGTTCATCTGGGCCGGTGCCATTGGAAACATCATTGACAGCGCCGTGTACGGCCAGCTATTCACCGCGAGCCACTGGGGCTTGATTGCCGAATGGGCAGGGGAAGGCTATGCGCCGTTCATGATGGGGCACGTGGTCGACATGTTCCACTTCACGGTGCGCTGGCCATCATCTTTTCCCATTGAGTCGTTGGCCAACCGCGAGGTATTTCCGCCCATTTGGAATTTGGCGGATGCCGCCATTTCATGCGGAGTCATTGCCATTTTACTCGGGCAACGGGCCTTCTTTGCTGAAGAGGCAACGACCTAAATCAGTCTTGCACCACAGGCTCCACCCAGTCGCCGTGGCTGCGGATCAATTCGATGAGGGCATCAACGGCCCGTTCTTCCGGAACGTTTTTCTCCACCACCTCCTTCTCTTTGTACAAGGTGATTTTGCCTGGTCCGGTTTCCACGTAGCCGTAGTCGGCATCGGCCATTTCACCGGGGCCGTTGACGATGCAGCCCATGATGCCAATTTTGATGCCCTTGAGGTGGGAGGTGACTTCGCGGATTTTCGCGGTGGTCTCCTGCAAATCGAACAGCGTGCGGCCGCAGCTGGGGCAGCTGATGTACTCGGTTTTTGAACTGCGCGTTCGGGTGGCTTGTAAAATCCCAAACGCCGTCGAATTGCGCAGTTGCAAGGGCAGCCCGCGGCCTTCAATCCAGACGCCATCTCCAAATCCATCGAGCAAGGGGGCACCGACGTCGGTCGATGCATAAAGTTGGAAGCGTTCAGCATCCAAACCGTCGTACGTTCTGCGCAAAATGACCGGAACGTTGCATCCGGCCGCATCCAACACCATGCACGCAGCACGCAGCTCAGACATGGCATGTTCGGTGGTCGCCTCCAAGATCAGTACGGTCCGTCCGTTTTGTTGCACACGGGCAATGAAAGCGTCTGTCAGGTCCGTTCCGTTGGCGCGTACAAACTGCCACTCGGCAGGATGTTTTTCGGGCCATTCTGCGGCGCGCCAAACCGGGTAATGGCGTGTCCGATCTTGCCAATGCGCGGCGTCTTGCAACACCGCCAATGTGCCGGGCAATTCAAAAGCTACCGGCTCTGCTCCGGTGTAAATGAAGTCGCACGCAAAGTCATCGAGGTTCCACTTGTCGAGCGGCACGGAATACCGGTAGCCGCAGCCGAAGAGCTTGGCTTCGGTAACGGGTCCACCACTCAAATCGTGCACCACGCGCGGCACCTGCCTGCCCCCTGCTCCGGCGGCCTCCCGCGTGGAGCGCCGCGCATAGCTGTACGGGTCAAAGGACAACGGCACAGCGGACTGCGCGGTCTGTGGGCGGGATTCGTAGCGTTCCACGAGCATGCGTGCGACCGGCAATTCTGCTTCCGGCGCTTCGGTCAATGAAACGCGGATGGTATCGCCCAGCCCGTCTTCGAGCAAGGCCCCAATGCCCACGGCACTTTTGATGCGACCGTCCTCGCCGTCACCGGCTTCCGTCACGCCGAGGTGAAGGGGGTAATTCATTCCTTCAGCGTCCATGCTGGCCACGAGCAAGCGATAGGCTTGCACCATGACCTGCGGGTTGGAGGCCTTCATGCTGATGACAAGGTTATGGTAGTCGTTGTCTCGGCAAATGCGCAAGAACTCCATGGCGCTTTCCACCATGCCTTTGGGCGTGTCGCCGTACCGGCTCATGATGCGGTCCGACAACGAGCCGTGGTTGGTTCCGATGCGCATGGCGCGGCCAAGTTCCTTGCACTTTAGCACGAGCGGTGTGAACCGGTCGCGGATCCGTTCGAGCTCTTCCGCGTAGGATGCGTCGGTGTACTCGATGTCTTCGAATCGCTTTTTGTCCGCGTAAGTGCCTGGATTGACGCGGATTTTTTCCACGTGGTCCGCGGCGATTTCAGCTGCGTTGGGCGTAAAGTGAATGTCGGCGACGAGGGGCACGTTATGTCCCTTCTCGTGCAAGGCGTCAGCGATGGTTTTCAGGGCTTCCGCTTCCTTCTTCGAGGGGGCTGTGATGCGCACCAATTCGCACCCAGCATCAATCATGCGCACGCTTTCAGCCACTGTTTTTTCGATGTCCATGGTGTCGGCAGTGGTCATCGATTGAATGCGCAGCGGAGCGTTTCCTCCAAGGGTCAAGTTGCCCACGTGGACTTGATGGGAGGAACGCCGCTGGTAATTGAACCAATCGACGCTATTCAAGTGCGGTGCCGCTTCGGTGGTGTGATCTTCGCTCATGGTATTCAACGCTCTGCTAAAGTAACCTCAATCCGTGCTCTTTTGTTGGGCCTGCG
>CAXREW010000107.1:0-2622 GCA_964229455.1 Flavobacteriaceae bacterium
CGAAGGAAGGGGTTGTATCTATCATCATCAGGGTTTGCCTCTATCATTTAGCGCAGTGCAAAAGTCGGTTTTTCGGCACCATTGTCCAAATAACCCACGCCAATTGGCCAGATTTAACTATTGGTGAAACAGGAATCGGTTGGGGCTGACAAACCCCGATTTCACCGCATACATGACCATGGCAGCTGTGTTGTTCACACGCAATTTCTGCATGATGTTTTTGCGGTGCGTGTTCACTGTGTGGCTGGAAAGAAACAGTTTACCAGCGATTTGCACGTTGGTCATTCCTTCTGAAATCAAGGTCAATACTTCAATTTCTCGGTTGGAAAGCACCACCGGATCGCAGGATGCGTCCGCGGATTCCAAATCATCAACGGGTATCCCGCCGGCCTCAATAGCCGCAAGAATTTGTCCGCAAAAAAACGTGCCACCGGAACTGGTTTCATCGATGGCCTCCAGCACCTCTTCCATGCTACAGTCCTTTTTCACGTAGCTGGTGATACCGGCCCGGAGTGCATGCACAATGCTTTGTCCGCTGTGTGCTGCCGTGATGGCGAGCATTTTGAGGCCTGGACGCTTACGTTGACAGGAGAGCACGTCATCGACACTGAATTGAGGGGCCATGCAATCGATGATGACCAACTCAGGCGCGGTGTTGTCGAGCATCGATTCGAGTTCCTCCCCGCTCTCTGCATGCAGAATTGTTTCAACATCCCCTCGCTGAAGCAGGATGTGCTCCAACCCGTGACGAAAAACCGGGCTGCTGTCAGCGATGACGATGGTGCCTAACATGGGTGCAAAATTAGCTATTTGGAATCATTCCAAATAATTGATGCTAGGAGATTCTCCCGGGACGAGTCGAATGCGCATGCCTTCATCAGCCAGGCGTACGTTTGGATGGATGGCTTTTGCTTCTTTGAGCACTTTGTCTTCGTCCCGGTACCTGCTGGATAGATGCCCCAAAATAAGCAATCGAACGCCGGCCTCGTTCCCTAGTTCAGCGGCTTGTTGCGCTGTGCTGTGGCCTGTAGATTTGGCCGTTGCAGCAAGTTCCTGAAGGAAGGTCGCTTCGTGATATAGAACGTCTGCATCACGCGCAGCTTCTGCAACGGATTCTGCTGGTCGGGTATCACCACTGTAGGTATAGTTGATGGCGGGTTTCAGGGGTTCACAGTGCTCTGCCACTGGCAGTACAAACCCGTCAGCACGCGTAACATCAGCGCCCGCTTTCAAACTGAGGATTTCGCTGCGTGTTAACTTGTACTGATCAATGCTGTCTTTATACAACTTGTGTGAGCTCGGAATGTGGACAAGGGTGAACCCATACGCCTCGATGCGATGTTTAACGGCAAAGCTTCTAATCACATTGTCTCCCCACTGGAGTACTGAGTCACTATCTAAATGGGCACAGTCGATGAACTCTAGGGGGAAACGCACATACGTCTCTGTGAGTTCAAGTGCCTGACGTACGTATGACTTGAGCGCAGAGGGTCCGGCAATGTACAAGGGCCGCTCGCGACCGAAGAGGTTCATGCTTCCCAACAACCCGGGCAGACCCAACACATGATCTCCATGCATGTGGGAGATGCAAATGAGGTCAATCTTTTGAAGGGGTATCTTGTACTTGCGCAGGTTGGTTTGCAGGCCTTCACCGCAATCCAATAAAATCCACTTGCCTTGCCAATTCACTGCTTGGGCCGTAGGCGCATGCCGCAACGTAGGTGTAGCTGCTCCGCAGCCGAGAATGGTGATTTCAAATTGCACTCGACAACCGCTTATTCAGCGGCTACTAATCAGTGCTGAACGATAACTCGGCGTGTGCTGCTCCCTCGATCGTCACGGTGCACAATGAAGTACAATCCGTTCGTCCACGATGACGTTTCAATGGTCACGCGGTTGGTGGTTTGATTGAGCAACATAGGAAGCGCCTGTCCGGATGCATTGTAAACATCTACAAAAGCGTCAGGCGAAGCCTTTTCAATGGTTAACACATCATTGGCTGGGTTCGGATAGACCATCCAGTCTGCATTGTCCAACGACCCTACGTTGTTAATGGGTTCGCCAATGACATCCAAGATGTAGCCAGCGAATGAATAGGGCTGAGCTACACCAACCCCGAATACAGTGACCCAAGCGGCAACGTCCAAACTCATTTGGAAGACGCCACCAGCCGTAGGTGTGCCTTCGAGGCTAGCGCAGTATTGCGCACCTGCAATCAATGTGCATGGATCTGGCGAAGAGCCCATGTTGTTGCAGACAATCTCAAGGCCAATGTCCTCGAGTGTGTACTGTTCCATGGTCATCGTATCTGTGAGCACAACCTCCATGAGGATGACAGAGTCCAAAGGAAGTTGGAACATGGGGTCGATGGCGGAGGCATCTGTTGGCACCAGTACGTGAAATACGTCCGCGTAGGGCAGGTCCACATAAGCTGTATCAAATTGTTCTCCAACGGAAGCGTCCGGGGACGCGCCCCATTCCGCTTCGCCGAAATCGAAGTCAGGTTCGCATTGTGCTTGAACGGTTGCTGCGGCAAGAATGGTCGCTATGAGGGCAATGTATCGCATGGGAATGGAGATTAATCGTTGTCGGAATTCAGTTCTGATTCAGTGATTTCCATCA
>CAXREW010000108.1:0-3350 GCA_964229455.1 Flavobacteriaceae bacterium
GGTCCGCCTGGAGCAGCATCTTTTTCTTCAATCGATTCAAATAAAGTCCGGCCACTGTTGGTGCTTCGGCGGCGGTGGCTGTTTCCTCTTGCACAATGGAGGCCAGGGTGACGACCTCACGTTGCGATAGCCCCAAAGACCATGCCTGCTTGATTCGATCGGCAGTCCACCACGCGTTGCTTTCGGCCCGCAAGCGCTCGGCCAATTCCTCAGCGGTGGTTTCCCAGTAAACCCGGTATGTGTTGGGAGCGATTTGCCACTTCATGCTGTCGGTGCCCAGCGCGGCTGCGATGGACGCGCTGTCCGCCCAAATGCGAGGTGCGAGGGATTTTGCGATTTCAGCGACGCTGCGCTTGGATGGAACGGGCAGCGTGATCTCCTCACGTTGTCCGGTGGCGATGCGACGGGCGATGGCATGGGCCGGCTGCGGCCCCATCTCGCAGTACTTGCCCGGGTAGATGCTCCACCCGCGCCAGTCGATGACGGCGGCTATGTCCGGGTGGTTGTGGGTCAGGAAGTCCCGGCTGTCGCCAGAAGGGGGGATTTCGATGCACCAATTGTCATCCGAGCCGACGGCTTGAGTCCATGTGGTGTACTTATTCGCGGCGTAGCCCACCGCTGCACCGATGACGACCACCAAGGCCAATCCAATTTTCGCGGAACGCTTCATCTTATCCGTTGAGGGCTTGAACCATCACCGCATCTTCCCAGTGAGGTGCCCGCCAAATCCAATCCTTTAAGTGACCAGTTTGTTCAAATCCTTGGGCCTCAAAGAGCGTGACCGTTTCCGCGTTGGAGGCCGGGATTTCGGCCCACAATTGATGCAGCCCTAAATGCTGAAACGCGTATTCGCGCAGCAATGCCAGTCCTGCTTGAGCGTGCCCTTGTCGGCGGTACTTTTTTAAGATGGCAATGCCGACCCCGGCGCGCCGGTTCCTCGGTTCGTACTGGTACAGGTCGACGGTCCCAACGGTGGTGCCGTTCGCAGTGGTGATCATCAACCGCAACTGCAAATCCCGGTACAAATCGTGCTGACCGCTCGCGTATTGCTCGAGGGTTGCCTGGCCCAGCGGTGCGATGGTCGCCCCGAGCCACCATTCGTCAGAGGCGTTTTCCAAATCGAAGAGGAAAGCGCTGTCGTGGGGCTCCAGCGCGCGCAACGCGTGGGTATCGGATTTCAGCATGGGCGCAAAGATACCGTTCTTGCTGCGAGGAGTGGCATGGTTGGTATTTCATTGGTATTTTCGGCCTTCATTCACAACGGCACTTCATGTCTTTCTTCCAGGCACCTGTTCGCGTACCGCTTTTCATCCTTGCTTTTTCTGTCCTGTGGGGCGGTTGCACCATCAACCGCGACATCATGTTCAAAACCGGTGAGGATTTTGATTTTGCCCCCCTCGAGGAAATGGTGTCTCAGGGGTACCGCATCGCCCCAAATGACCTCTTGCAGTTTCGCCTGTTCTCAAATAAAGGCCAACGGCTGAATCAGATGACCGCGGGCGGGGTTGGTTCCGGAAACGGCAACAACAACCAGCAGATGAACAACATGATGAACCAGCAGGGCGGGGTGACCTACTTGGTCAAGCCAGACGGGTTGGTGGAGCTGCCGGAACTGGGTGACATCCGGCTTGAGGGGCTCACCATCGAAGAAGCCGAAGCCTTGTTGGAAGAGGCCTATGCAAGTTTTTACAAGGATCCGTTCGTCATCTTGCGCGTTCAAAACAACCGGGTTTACATCTTCCCTGGAGAGACAGGGAAGGCTTCGGTGGTAACCCTTGAAAACATGAACACGACCTTGCTCGAGGTGCTGGCCTTGTCGGGAGGCATTGGGAACCGGGCCAACGCGTCCAAGGTCAAACTCATTCGCCGAACGGAACAAGGCAACGAGATTTACAAAATGGACCTGTCCACCATTGAAGGATTGGACGCCGCTAACACCGTTGTGCAAGCCTACGACATCATTTATGTCGAACCGATGCCGCAGCTGGTCCGCGAAACCACCGAGAGCCTGACGCCAATCACGTCGTTGATTTCGACGTTGACGTTCTTCTACGCGTTCATCGTGAACCCCAACTGAAATGGAAATTGAAGCGCTGCACCTGAGTGGTTTGGTCAAGTTGACGCCCCGTCAATTTGGTGATGACCGCGGGGTATTCTGGGAAACGTGGCGGCAAGGCATGCTGGATGGCCACACCGATCAGCCGCTCGACTTTGTTCAAGAGAACCTCTCCATTTCCAAGGCCGGCACCTTGCGCGGATTGCATTTTCAGCGCGATCCGCATGCCCAAGGCAAACTCGTTCGGTGCGCCGCCGGCCGTATGTTCGACGTAGCTGTTGATGTCCGAGCGTCATCCCCGACCCGTGGCCAATGGTACGGATGCGAACTCTCTTCCGAAAACGGCTGCCAATTGTGGATTCCCGCGGGTTTTGCGCACGGATTCTTGGCACTGTGTGACGATGCGGTCGTGGAATACCGGTGCACGGCCTACTACCATCCAGAATCCGAAGGGTCGATTCGTTGGGACGACCCCGACGTCAACATTGACTGGAACGTACCCGATTTCAGCATGCCAGAAGGCGGACCGCTGCTTTCGCCCAAAGATGCCGCTGCCCCGACCTTGGAAGCCGCCGGCTGGCCCTTTGCATAAGGGTGTGGAAAAATCACAAAAAGCGGAACACAAGCGTCCGTGTCAGCCAATAGGTGTGCGGTAAATTCGTTGCTTTCATAGCCCAAAACGAACGCCGCCCCATGCACACACACCGTCCCAAGCCTGGATTCATTTGGAAGTTCACCCTGCTGTTTTCCGGTGGGTTGCTACTCTCGTCTTCGGTTTCAAACCCCGAAAACCCCAGTGTGGCCGTCGGTGAACCCGTCGTGTGGGTTCAAAACAAAGCCCCCAAGGTGCCGAGTCAAGATGACCTTGCGGGGGAGCCGGTGCCCTTCGAATCGTTTGGCGTCCGCGAGCAGTTGGACCGGGAAATGGTCGTCAATACCTACCACCACAGTTCGACCATGCTCTACTTCAAGCGTGCATCGCGTTGGTTCCCGGTGATCGAGCCCATCCTTGCTGAGAAGGGCCTGCCGGACGATTTCAAGTACCTCGCCATCATCGAAAGCGGATTGTCGCAGGTGGTATCCCCGGCTGGAGCAGCAGGCTTTTGGCAGTTCATGAAGGGCACCGCCCCACAATACGGCTTGCGGGTGACGAAAGAAATCGACGAACGGTACCACGTCGTCAAGGCCACTTACGCCGCGTGTGATTACTTGCTCGAGGCCAAAGAAGAATTTGGTTCCTGGGCCTTGGCAGCGGCGTCCTACAACATGGGAAAAGCTGGCGTTCGACGCGATT
>CAXREW010000109.1:0-7529 GCA_964229455.1 Flavobacteriaceae bacterium
TTCGTACGTACCGGGATCCGCTCCTTCGTGCTCAAGGGTGTTGCCGTTCAGCAGATCGCCAGTAAGCGTTCCGCCGTCCGGGCTGGGGGTCAACTCGATGTTCCCATCGTACACGCAGTAGCTGTCCTCAGCGCTGCTGGAGAGCTCGGGCAATGGGTTGACCGTCAACTGAACCGTGATGCTGCTGTCGCACCCGGCAGTGGTCTGCAGTACCGACGTGTACGGACCGGCTGCCGTAATGGCTGTACCGTCGGGCATGGTGTAGCTTTCGCCGGCACATATGGCCGCATTGTAGCTGATGTCGTAAGCGGGATTCAGCGTTAAATCAATGGTCACGCTGCTGTCGCAGCCGAGTGTAGTCTGCAAGTCAAAATTGAACACGCCAGAAGAGGTTGGCAGAGTACCATCGGGGAACAGGTACGAGCCATCATCACACGCATCAAGGGCCACGCTCATGTCATAATTGGGTTGGAAAATCACATTCGACGTCACCGTGCTGTCGCACCCATTGGTCTCGGAAGTCAGAACCACAGTGTAAACACCCTCCTCTGTAACAACTGTACCATCCCCCAGCACGACCGGCTCGCCTTCGCAAAGGGCCAAAGTGTTTTGGGTTTCAAAGGGTTGAAGCATAGAAACCACCGTTGTGATGGTGCTGTCGCATTGGGCAAGCGCAGTCTCGAGCACCACAGGGAAGGTGCCGGGTTCGTCGATGATGGTTCCGTCAGGGAGGGTGAACGTCTCACCGGCGCAAAGTTGCACCGGCATCTGGAAGTCGTATGTAGACTGCTCGAAGAGGTTCACGGTAACGATACTGTCGCACCCCTCGACGGAGACGTACTCTGCAATGTAGGTTCCTTCCTCGTTGACTTCCGATCCATCGGGCAGGCTGTAACTGCCTCCTTCGCAATAGTACTCCGTGCTCTCCACTTCCAACTGGTACGCGACCGTCACTGTGGCTTCAGAACTGCACCCGGAGTTGGTTCCGATGACCGTGTAGACGGTTGTTTCGGTCGGGTTGGCGGTCTGGAAGGGACCATAACCGTTTCCGACAAGGCTTTCGTTGGGCAACCATTGGAGCTGGAATGCACCAGTCGCTGAAAGGGAAACGGGTTCGTTGCAGGTAGTGATGTATTCGGGATCAACGGTGATTACAGGGTAGGGCACCACGGTCACAGTGACGTCCACCGTGTCGATGCACTCTTCGTTTGAAGCAATGACATTGTACACCGTGGTTTCGAGCGGATTGACCAAGACGTTTGCTCCGTCAATGACGGTCAACCCGTCCGCTTCGAACCAATCGTAATTATCGGCGCCAGAAAGGGTCAAGAAGAGCGAGTCGCCTTCACAGAATTGCGGAGCCGTGGGTTCGACCACCAAGCCGACCCCACCAATCGGCATGATGACGATGGAGCCTTGTCCGGAGACGTTGCCTCCGACGCATGAGAATCCTGCGGGCGTCAGACTTGATCCGCCACCGCCGCCGCCGCCGCCGAGTGTGCCGGAAGCGAAGCAGTCACTTCCGCCACCGCCACCGCCGTAGTAGCCACCGCCACCGCCACCGCCGGGACCGACGTTGTAGCAGGGGTCAATGGCACCATCGCCACCAACGCCGAGGCCACCGCCATCTCCGTTGTTACCGGATCCAATCCATGGCGGGCCTCCGGCACCGCCGGAATTTTGCGTTCCTCCGTTTCCTCCTTGTCCAAAGGGGCTGTCGCCTTCACCGCCGGCATTGCAACCCGCATCACCTGCATCGGCATCGGTGTTTCCTCCACCCATGCCTCCGCCACCTGCAGCAACAACCACGCGATCCGACAAAGCCGAACCTCCAATGCGAATGTCCGATGCGCCGCCACCGCCGCAACCGGCGTTGGCTCCACCTGCCGTTCCTCCGATTCCGCCTCCATTGTAGCCGGCTGCCGGACATCCGCCTTCACCGCCGACCCGTATTTCTAAGATTTCGCCCTCCACGACGTCAATGATGCCCGTGACGGTCGAGCCGTTGCCACCGTTGGGGCCTCCACCTGCTGCTCCTTTCAATTCGACCTCCAACTGCGAAACGCAATTGGGAACGACATAAATCTCCACTTCACCCGTGTATCCGAAGGTGATAGCATCTTGTGCGTTGGCACTGAAAAACAGAAGTGTGGCACAGGCCAGCCAGAACGATTGTGCAAGATTCAGGTTCATGTTCGGCGGTTTGTTGGGAAGATAGTCCGAATTCCGCAAACAAATTCAAGAATTCAATCGCTCACCATGCTGGGAGTGATCCAATCCGCGTTGCTCTTGATCGGTTCGTACACGCATCGGTATGATGCGGTTTACCAAGAAATAGAGGGCATAACTGAGGGCGAAGACTCCAACGACAACGCCTACCAACGAGATGAGATGACGAACGAAGACGGTGGTATCGCCGTGAATTAATCCCACTTCCTCTGCAAAAACGCCAGTGAGTACCATACCCACCAAGCCACCAATGCCGTGGCTCGCAAATACGTCGAGTGTGTCGTCGATGGCGAAGCGCGATTGGAATCGAATGGCCCAATTGCTAATTAGCGCGGCAATGAAGCCGATGAAAATGCTGTGGGAAATGGATACGAATCCGGCGGCCGGAGTGATGGCGACAAGGCCAACGATGGCACCGATGCACGCACCAAGGGCGGACATTTTTCGGTTCTGAAAGCGGTCATAGAACACCCACGTAATCATGGCTGTAGCGCTCGCGAGATTGGTGTTGGCAAAGGCCTTCACGGCATCGGCGTTGGCGCCGAGGGCAGATCCTGCGTTAAAACCAAACCACCCAAACCAGAGCAACCCTGTTCCAAGGATGACGAATGGAATGTTGGCTGGTTGGTCGTCCACCTCATTTCGCTTGCCCAAAAACAAAGCTCCTGCCAATGCCGCGAATCCAGCGGACATGTGCACCACCGTACCACCGGCAAAATCCAACACGCCCCAATTGCGCAATAACCCGTCCGGATGCCACGTCATCTGGGCCAATGGCGGGTAAATGATCAGACTGAAGAGCACCATGAACAGGATGTAGGCGCGAAACCGAATGCGGCCGGCGAAACTCCCGGTGATTAAGGCAGGGGTAATGATGGCAAATTTCAACTGGAAGAGCGCGAATAGTAGGAAAGGAATGGTCTCCGCAAAATCTCCATTGGGCACCAAACCAACATCGCGGAAGGCAAGGTAGGTCCGTGGATCGCCGATGATGCCACCAATGGAATCTCCAAAGCAGAGGCTGAATCCTACAACGACCCAGACCACGCTGATCACCCCGAGGGCGACAAAGCTCTGAAGCATCGTTGAGATGACGTTCTTTTTGTTGACCATGCCGCCATAGAAGAAAGCGAGACCAGGCGTCATCAGCAGGACGAATGCGCTGGCAACCACCATCCAAGCGATGTCACCTGAATCGTATGAAGCGGTTTGGGATTGAATTGTGTCGTAATCAACACCAACGACGAGGGTGGCTGCAACCAATGCGGAAAGCAGCAGAAAATTCCATTTTCTGTTCATTTTGAATGAAAAACCGATAAAAAGTGCGGGAAATTGCCGTGCTGCAAATTAAGTCACGGCTTCGAATTGGAAAAGTCTATCTCTAATACAAATCTCCGGTGAGCCATCATTCGGTAGCAGTTGCTTGCACAGGGGCATGAACAGCACATCCATTCATTGAAATCCTGATTGAACGATTGTTAGGATCGGATGAAACGTTTTTCATCCCATCCACGTATGCCCATGCGTATGAATGGACGAAAAACTTCTGTCCCGTTGACAAGCGGATTTCTGCACCTGGCACTTTGCTGCTGGGCTTTGTTGTGCGCGGGAGCGGCGTTGGCACAAGATTGTCCGGAGCCGTGCGATTGCCATCCGTTGAGCACTGGCTTTGGCATCACGCTTGCCGATGAAGCAGGGTGCGCGCCGTTTGCGACGACGTTGTCGCACACCATCGAGCCTTCTACCGCCGGGTATGTTTTTGCCTGGGAGGTCACAGGTGGAACTTACGCCTGGTCCGAAGGGTCTTCGGAAACATCTGAATTCCCATCCATTGAATTTCTCGAGTCGGGCGTTTACCAGATTGAATTGACCGCGATCGACCCTTTGGGCGGCGGTTGCACCGGTACGTCCAGCGCGGCCATGATTGCGGTGGCGGGTGCTCCAAACGTGACAATCACCGAGGCACCAGAATTGTGCGCGGGTGAGGAAGGTATGGTTCAAGTCCTTGTCAATCCGGGCAATACGGTATTGACTGCTTTTGCGTGGGGGGCAAATGCTGCGTGGGACACTTTGGCATTTCCTGCGCCGCTTGTTCAGACTTTTGAAACTTCTGGTGCCAATGAAGTGGTGGCTTGGGCATCCAATGCATGCGGCACCGACGCGGATACCGTGCAAGTGACGGTCTATCCGACACCGGCATTAACGGTGAGCTCGTCGCATTCATGGTATTGTTTGGGCTCTTATGTGGATTTCGTTGCCGAAGGCGACGGTGAGTTCACGTGGAGCTCCAACTCGGAATTGCTCGAGGGCGGTCAGCCTGGTGATGTTTCGGCGCGCTACACGGTCGGTTCTCAAGTCTTAGGTTCGGTGTATACGACGGTAGATCACGGGGCCAAGCAATGTGCTTCAAGTGCAGGATTCAATGCGTATGGATTTTTCGTGCCTTCGGTTTCCATTGCTGCAGAAGATGTGGCTTGCTCCGGTGAGGCGGTTGAATTGCAAGCGAATATCACCTCATACGGTTGGGATACTTCCGTGGAGTGGATCGTAGACGGCATTCCTGCAGATACAGCTTGGGCTCCTACGTCTTCGACTACGACCTCAACAGGATTTGTTTGGGAAGGTGAACCGAATGCCGGTTTCCACACGGTGGAGGCGGCGTTGGTATTCGATCCGTATCCCGTGTGGCTTCCCGACTACGGGTGTGCTGACACCGTGGCTCACGTGATTGAGGTGGTTCCGTTACCAGTCGTTGAGATGCCGGCCACTTGGGCGGGGTGTGATCAATTGATTGCAGAGGAATTTCCCACGGCCTCGCCAGCAGGCGGGTGGTGGACCACCTCGGATGGGACCACGCTGAACGAGTGGGTTCCGGGTTCCTTCGGCGAGGGCGCGCACGAGGTGGTGTACACGTATGAAGATACTTATGGATGCCAATCCTCTGATTCATTGATACTTCAAGTGGAAGCGCCAGTTCAGGCTGTAGCGGGCATGGATACTGTTTTGTGCGAGAGCACCGAATTAGCGGTTTTGGGTTCGGCGCAGGAAGGTGGAGCGTGGTCGGGACCAGGCATCACCGATGCCAACACGGGTGTGCTTGATCTGGCAGAATTGGCCCCCGGCCAACATAACTTGGTTTACCATCTGGGTGAAGGCTCGTGCGCCACGACGGATACGATGGTCTGGGAAGTTCTTGAAAACCCGACTGTTTTCCTCTCGACTGAAGGCAGCCTCGCATGCGATGGCGACACGGTCTGGCTGGAGGTATTTGCAGGTGGGGGAACCCTTGAAGCAACCAGTGCATACCAGTTTGACTGGTCCAGTGAGGTCAATTTTGAAACTTCAGGTGCACCTTTCGTCATGGCCGATGCGAGTGTGTCGATGATCGCCGTTGAATTGATGGTGACCGATGATGCGGGATGCCAGGACGATGCGGTTGCCTTTGTCACCCCGATTGCCCTTCCCGATGCCACAGCACCGGCGTTGGATGCCACTTGCAACCAAGATTACGCCGTTTCTCTTCCCACGACGGAAGGCGAGATGGGCAGCTGGAGCGGACCGGGTGTAAGCGAAGCGGCCAATACCTTCAACCCAGCTGATGTCGGGGAAGGTCAGTTTGACCTGGTGTATACGGTGACTGGAATCATGGGATGTGTGAATGCTGATACAGCTGTCATGAGTGTGTCTGCGCCACCGGTCGTTTCTGCCGGGCCATCGGTATCGGTATGTGCAAACGCTGCTCCCATCGAATTGGCGGGATTTGAACCCGCTGGTGGCACATGGGAAGGATCTGTCCAATTCAATGCAGACCAGGCCTTGTTCGACCCTGCCGCAACGGGGGTTGGAACGCACGTGTTGGTGTACACCGTGGGTACTGCCTCCTGCAATGTGAGCGATAGCACGGCAGTTGAGGTTACTGCATTGCCCGTGCTGACGGTGCTGAACAATGCAGTCGTTTGTGCCGGTGATACGGCATATGGTGAGGTTGCCATCTCAGAAGCAACGGATCTGGCCTTGTACACGTTTGTGTGGGAAGCACCTGCGGTTGCAGAAGGCGATTCTCCTTGGGCCGCGAGTGTGGGACCCTGGTTGAATCCCGGTATGGTCGCAACATCCGTCGCCGTCACCGATTCCCTCGGATGCGAATCATCAGCAACTTTGCAATGGGAAGTTCAAGCACTTCCTGAAATTTCCTTGCAGTCGGAATGGGCCGTATGCGCCAATGAGGGCACAGTGGAATTGCCTGCGGCTGCGCCGGAAAATGGGATTTGGGCCGGCACCGGCGTTGAATCGGGGATGTTTAATGCGTCGGCTGCAGCAGAAGGAACGCACACGTTGACCTACGCCGTCATCGATGATACGGGCTGCGCCAATGAAGCTGAATTGCCGACCGAAGTGGTTGTACCCGTTGAATTTGATTTAGGCCCCAAAGTGCACGCGTGTGAAGACCAAGGCCTGGCATTACTCCCAACGCCAGTTGAGCTGGTCGGCTTCTGGGAAGGCCCCGCCTTGAGCACCGAGAATCCAGGTGCAGTCGACTTGAGCCTATTGATCTCTGGAACGTATGCGTATTCCTTTACCCACACCGGAGAAGTCTGCACTGCGTCTTCAGATGTGGAATTGGAGGTTCATGCCAAACCTGAACTCTCCGCGATTTCGGCTGATGAGGTGTGTGCCGATTCAGTGTTGATGCTGGAGGTAGATGTGATCACAGCGGCTTTGCCGGTGTCCATGGCATGGACGATTGACGCTGCCCCTGTTGCCGGAGATAGCACTGCGCTGAGTGTCTTCTGGCCGACGGCAGGCTCGCACGCCATCGAGGTAAGTGCCACGGACGAGTGGGGATGCAATGCCGGCTTGGATTGGAGTGTGGAGGTGCTTACGGCATCGACCATCAACGCTTCGGCATCTGTGACGGTTTGCAACCAAGCCATTCCTGTAGATCTCTCGGAACATGCTGCAGGTACGGAGCCTGGAATGAATGCCTTCACCGGGTTGGATTTCGCAGCTTCTTCCATTGATTCACGTGGAATTCTTCATCCGGAAACGCTGACTCCTGGAGCCTACAGCGTGCTTTACGAGTTCGCCCCATCGACGGGGTGTGCGGCCCGAGATACGATCGCGTTGTACGTAGAGCTTCCCTACCATGTGCAAGCAGGCTCCGATACGGCAGCCTGTGCATCGAATGCCACGCTTGAGCTTTCGCCAGCGAACGGTTCTGTGCCGGTGACATGGTCAGCCGTAGGTGGACCGTCAGCAGCCGTATTGGATGCATCCTTGGGACTTATTGATGTCCAAGC
>CAXREW010000110.1:0-2483 GCA_964229455.1 Flavobacteriaceae bacterium
CACGGATGTGGCTATCAAATACTGTTTCATCGTTTCTTCATTTTGTTGGCTTTCGCCCAGACACAAATAACTTTCCATTGTGGGCTTCCACCCCGACCTCCTGATCGTATCCGATGGTGGTCATTTCGATGTCCTCAAACCCCGCTTCGTCCATCAATGACCTCAAGCGGTCTGAGGAGCAATAATGCAAGAAGGCCACGTGTTCACCCCTGGTCCTTCGGTAAAAAACATCCCCCTCTTCGTACCCCTGTGAACCGAGGCGTTGGTCGCTAAATTGCTGCAGGGCCTCCGGGCCCCACTCGTGCTCGTCTTGCACATCAAAGGCATCGAAATAAAACCGTCCACCTGGGTTGAGCATCTTAAAGGAGGCCTCGATGACACGGCGTCGCGTTTCCCGGTTCGGCAGGTGGCCATAGGCATACAGTAAGGTGACGGCATCATACGAGGGGCCTTGAACGAATTGCTGCGGGTGGCGCAAAGAAGCTACCTGCACGTCTACGTTGCGCTCGGCGGCTTGGGTCGCCATCTCCTCGCACATATCCACTCCTTGAATGGCGTAGTCCAAGCCCGATGCATCCCGAATGTCCAACGCTCGTCGGCCCGTTCCACAGGCGAGGTGCATGACGCGCTCGACCGGTTTGGAATCGGAGAGCGAGCGCAGGCCTTGGGCAACCAAGCGGTCGATGGCTGACGTGTACTGACGGCGTTTTTGAATTTGCGCATCCAAGGCGTCATATTGGTTTGCATGCTCGGCGAAATAGCCTTCGATCATTCTTTCAATGACTTCCGCATCCGGCTTGGGGACGATGTTGCATGGCACATGCGAGGCTTCCGGAAGGGGCGCGTAATGGAAGGCCTCTTGTTGGATACCCCGGTAATTCGAAGCCGGCAAATGGATGGAAGCCGTGGGAGCGGTTTCGTTGCAGGTGAAAGCAGAGCCCGTTACCAGGTCGTACAACACCAGCCCATCCAAATCTTCCAAGGCGGGATGGTAAAAATGCAGAGTCACCAATGCATCCTGATCGCTCCCGTTTCGGATTTTGTGAATCGTACCGTCGGGCTCGGGTACGATGCCTTTCGGTAGTGCGCGCAAAACATCCTTTTCACTGAGCACGCCATCCTCGAGGTTGTACGTCACGTTTTCAAGAACCCCTTGCAGGCATACCACAGTGCCCCAAAAACCCGCGTGGTGATGAACGGCACTTTCCACGCCCGCTGGCCAATGCAGCAAGACCACCTCAAAAGGCTCAAGGCACATGATGTTGCGGGCATAATCGTCCTCCTTTTCAACGTCCGGGACGTGGTCAGCCCAATCGCTCTGGGTCCAGTCGATGCCTTCGACCCACCTACACAACCCTTCGTACGTCAGTGGTTGGGGTGCGCTCTGGGCCAGATTGGCACAGACGTCATTGAGCTTGATGGGGATTGGAGCAGCAGGCATGGGTTAGTTGGCTACACCCGACAAGATAGGCGGCCTGCATTCCCCCTTCCAAATTGGCGTATCTTTCAAGTATGTGGAAACTCCGCCTCACTTCTTGCTGCTTGGCCCTCGCTTTGGGAACCGTGGCGCTCGTACCAATCCCCGTTGCAGCTCAAACCAATTGCGGCTGGAATCCCGATTTCGAGCAGGATTATGCCATCGGCATCACCGACATTTTGGCCATTCTGGGCATTTTCGGAGCCGTTGACAACGATCAAGACGGCCTGTGGGATGTGAACGATTTGTGTGAGGACACCACGGCGTGCAATTACGCCGCCAACCCAACCGAAGCTTGCCTGTACGAAGATGCATTTGGCGTTTGTGGCGGCGAAGGTGTGTTTCCAGAGCTGCTCATCGGCTCCTGGCAGTTCGCCAGTGTGGCAGGCGCGGTTTCGGTTGGACCGGACCCCTACAGCGATGTTTGGTATAGCAGTCCAACCAACGGATTGCAGAGTGCCCAATACGATGACGTGTACACCTTCCACCCGGATGGGTCATTGACAACCGATTACAACGGTTCTATCATCGATGCCTTTGGGGGGTACGTTGAGCTTGCGTACGGCTGCACCTCTCCCTCCACGCAATTCCTTCCCAACGCAGGAACATCCGGCGAAGACGCCATTGAATTGCTCGCGGGAGTGGGTGAGTGCGCATGCCCTTTCATCGGTACCAACGACGCGGGCTTGGTGTACGACATCGTGACGCTTGACGAGACCACCTTGGTCCTGCACGCCCAAGGAGACGATGCCAATTGCAACGCGGCCGGTCTGTATTTCACCTTCACCTTCACCCGCCTATCAGACGACACGGGAGATACCGGTGACGGCGAGGGGTATCCTGCAGCCGACGCCTACGAAGGAATGACGTTGGTGTGGTCGGATGAATTTGACGGAACCAGTGTGAACCTCAACAACTGGACGTACGATCTCGGCGCGTCCGGATGGGGCAACAACGAGTGGCAGAATTACACCAACAGTTCGGAAAACAGCTCGGTAGCTGATGG
>CAXREW010000111.1:0-3615 GCA_964229455.1 Flavobacteriaceae bacterium
ATGCGGGGCTGATGTCCATTGAACCGCAAACCGGCCACGTGAAGGCCTGGGTCGGCGGCATGGATTACCGCTATTTCAAGTACGATAACGTATCCCAATCGAAGCGGCAGGTGGGGTCCATTTTCAAGCCCTTTGTCTATGCGACGGCACTCCGTTACGGCATGGAACGCTGCACGGAATTGCCCAACCAACGCATCTGCAGCGAACTGCCAGGAGACCAGCCTGACTGGTGCCCGGACAACAGCGATTTTGAGTACGGGGAAGTGGTGACCTTGGAGTATGCTTTGGCGAATTCCATGAACACCATTTCCGCCAAATTGATCAAAGAGTTTGGCCCAGAACGCGTTATCCAATTGGCCCGCGCCTTGGGCATCGAGTCGGAGATTCCCGCTGTGCCTTCCATTGCGTTGGGGGCCTCGCAGTTGACATTGAAGGAAATCACGTCAGCCAATGCTGCCCTGGTCAATGGCGGTGTATATGTTAAACCCACCATCATCACGCGCATTGAGGACAAGTACGGCAACGAGATCTGGACGCCAGAACCGGAACTCCGCCAAGGATTGGATGAGCGAACTGCCTACACCGTGGTGGACATGATGAAGGGGGTGATGGACGGCGCATACAACCCCAAAACGGGTGAGCGCAAAGGCACGGGCATTCGCCTCCGCATGGACATCGACCGCCGGCTGTACGACAACATCAAAGTTCCCATGGCCGGGAAGACGGGCACGACGCAGGGCCACTCGGACGGGTGGTTCATGGGCATGACACCGGACCTGGTCACCGGCGTTTGGGTCGGCGCTCAGGATCCAGCGGTTCGTTTCAGCACCATCGCCAACGGCCAGGGCGCGAATACGGCATTGCCGATTTACGGATTCTACATGAACGCGGCCTACGCCGATGAGAGCCTCGGGTTGAGCCAAGCCGATTTTGTGCGGCCGGAGGCCATGGGCTTGGATTCACTCGATTGCCGGCAATTGATGGAACTCAATCAAGCGACCTTCGGCGGCAGCGGTGCGGGCTTTGACGACGACGATTTGTTTCAATGATCAACAAAACGACATGGCTATTTCAAAAGAAGTTTTGGGCAGCGCAGCTGCGTGCTCCGGGGTCCAATCGGGCATGACGCTCATGCTGGGCGGCTTCGGACTGTGCGGCATTCCCGAGTGCAGCATTGCCGAATTGGTGCGGCTGGAGGTGAACGATTTGACGTGCATCTCCAACAACGCCGGGGTGGATGATTTTGGCTTGGGCCTGCTCCTGCAGAAACGCCAAATCCGCAAAATGATCAGCTCCTACGTCGGTGAGAACGACGAGTTTGAACGCCAAATGCTCAGTGGAGAATTGGAGGTGGACCTTATTCCTCAAGGCTCCTTGGCTGAGCGCTGCCGCGCCGGTGGAGCGGGCATTCCCGCATTTTACACACCGGCTGGCTTTGGAACAGAAGTGGCGGAGGGCAAGGAAGTGCGGGAGTTCAATGGCAAACCCCACATTCTGGAAAGCGCCCTGACCGCAGATTTCGCATTTGTCAAAGCGTGGAAGGGCGACACGGCGGGCAACTTGGTCTACAAGGCCACGGCCCGCAACTTCAACCCCATGATGGCCATGGCCGGCAAAATCACCATTGCAGAGGTCGAGGAATTGGTGCCGGAAGGGACCCTCAACCCCAATGAAATTCACACACCGGGTATTTTCGTGCAGCGCATTTTCCAAGGGGAGCGCTACGAAAAACGCATTGAGCAGCGCACCGTCCGCCCGCGTCAAACCGAATCAAACGCCTGAGCCATGCTGGATAAAAACGGAATCGCGAAGCGCATCGCGCAGGAAGTCCGAGACGGGTGGTACGTCAACCTCGGCATCGGCATTCCCACCCTGGTAGCCAACTACATTCCCGATGGGATGGAGGTGGAGTTTCAGTCCGAAAACGGCATCCTCGGCATGGGGCCCTTCCCGCTGGAAGGACACGAAGATGCGGACCTCATCAACGCAGGAAAACAAACCATCACGGCCATGCCCGGCGCCGTCTACTTTGACAGCGCGACATCATATGCCATGATCCGCGGCCAGCACGTTCAGCTCACCGTGCTCGGCGCCATGGAGGTGGCCCAAAATGGGGACATCGCCAACTGGAAGATTCCGGGCAAAATGGTCAAGGGCATGGGCGGTGCGATGGACCTCGTCGCCAGTGCCGAGAACATCATCGTGGCGATGATGCACACGAATCGCGCGGGGCAGTCGAAGTTATTGAAGGCCTGCTCCCTTCCGTTGACAGGCGTCGGATGCGTCAAGCGGGTGGTCACCAACCTCGCCGTGCTCGACATTCGAGAAGGCGCCTTCCACCTTGTCGAGCGCGCACCCGGTGTGACGGTCGATGAAATCATCGCTGCGACCGCCGGCACCTTGGTCGTGCCGGACGAAGTGCCGGAAATGCAGATCAGCTGAGGGCGGCGATCCCTTTTTCAAGGCGCGCCAGCGTTTCCGCTTTCCCTAAGAAGGCGGAAAAATCGAACATCGAAGGGCCGCCTCCGGTACCGGTCAACACCAACCGGAACGGCAACAGCACGGCGCCGAAACCGAGTTCCCGGGCCTCCAAAAACGCCTTGAATTCACGCTCCACCGTGGCCGAGTCGAACTCCTCGATGCCGCGAAGCACCTCAGCGAGGTCGTTCAGGTAACCGGCTGTCTCGGGCTTCCACTTTTTGCGGACTAGTTTTTCATCGTAGGTCCCGGGCGCGTCGAAGAGGTAGTCGGTGGCCGGGATTTCGTGCAGGAACTGCACGCGCTCGAGGAACATGTCCAGCACCGATTGGCATTGGTCGTCGGACCAGCCGTCCATTTTTCCTTCGGCAGCCATTTTGAGTGGGTCGATCCAGCGACTGGTATCGCCTTGGCGCAGGTATTGCTCGTTGAACCACAGCGTTTTGTCGGGGTTGAAACGGGCGCCGGCTTTGACCACACGCTGCAAGTCAAACGCTGCGATGGCCTCCTCCAAGGTGTACAATTCTTCGTCATCCCCGCTGCTCCAACCCAACAGCAAGAGCATGTTGAGGAATGCTTCGGGCAAGTAACCCTGCTCGCGGTAGCCGATGGAGGTGTTGCCTGTAGCCGGGTCATTCCACTCCAACGGGAAAATGGGGAAGCCCCCTTTGTCGCCGTCGCGCTTGCTCAGTTTTCCGTTTCCAGTGGGCTTGAGGATGAGCGGCAGGTGTGCAAATTTGGGTGCGTCCCAGCCAAACGCCTCGTAGAGCAGGACGTGTAACGGGGCACTGGGCAGCCATTCTTCGCCGCGGATGACGTGGCTGATGTGCATGTGGTGGTCGTCGACGACGTTGGCGAGGTGGTAGGTTGGCAGGCCGTCGGTTTTCATGAGGACCTTGTCGTCGAGCACGCGAGTGGAAATGCGGATTTCGCCCCGGATCTCGTCCTGCACCAGCACCTCACGGGCGGCATCGGGCATCTTAAAACGCACGGTGTAAGGGTGGCCGTCAGCTTCGAGCTGCGCCACTTCTTCTGGAGATAAGGAGAGTGAGTTGCGCATGCTCATGCGCGTAGTGGCGTCGTATTGCCACACTTCACCTTTTGCCTCTGCCTCCGAGCGCTTGGCGGCCATGTCCT
>CAXREW010000112.1:0-4966 GCA_964229455.1 Flavobacteriaceae bacterium
CCCACCATGGGTTTCTGGTTACATTTAAAGAATGCATAATTAATACAACATGTTCCGTTTGCCTACCGTAGTCGTTATGTGTCTTTTTTTTTCTGGGTGTTCTATGCAAAAACGCACCCTCATGCCCGGGTATCACGTGGAATGGGCTGGAGGTCAAAATGAGCCTTCAGTACCGCATGCGTCACCTGACGAATTGGCCCAACTGGAATGGGCGCTGGCCGGTTCACTGCCGAATGAATTGCCTGCTGCGGAATTGACTCGACCGGCGCTTCTGCATTTCAAAGCAACGCACATGGCTAAGGCGCGTTCCATTCCCCCCAAGGGGATCGCGGTAAACCCAGCGCCAGCTGCACTACAGGAGCCGACTCCTTGGGCGGAAGCGTACAAGGAGCAACAGAGGTATGGGAATTTGGCCTTGATAGCTTTTGGCCTGGCCGTCCTTTTTGCGAGCATCGGTGCACCTCAAATGTTGATCGTTGCCGCCGGCTTTGCGGGTATGAGCTCGTTCATCTTAAACCGAAGGAAGCGCAAGGAGGTGATTGACATAAAAGAATTCAATGGTTACGATGTGACGGAGGAACGCCGGGACTTTAAAACTACCAATCGCCTCCTGGGAGGTGCCGCCTTTGTCGTCATCATCGGTTACATCATCGTGGCGATTTTGGTCGCTTTGGCATTCATCGCTCTGATCGAAGGACTGTTCAGCTGGTGATCCTCCCCAATGAGACTTCGGATCACGATGCAGGCTTCTGACAGACGCTTTTTCTTACGGGCATCCAATCCTTGCTAACTTGGTCCAAACCTCAGCCCATGCCGTCTGATTACATTTTGGCCCTCGACCAAGGCACGACAAGCAGCCGCAGTTTGCTCATCAATCGCCTTGGCGAAGTGGTGTGCCAATGCCAGCAGGAATTCGAGCAGCTGTATCCCAAGCCGGTTTGGGTCGAGCACCGACCGAATGACCTCTGGGATTCTCAATGGCAGACGGCCCAGGGTGTTTTGCAACGCGCAGGCATTTCCGCTCGTGAGCTCGCGGGCATCGGCATAGCCAACCAGCGCGAAACAACCTTGGTGTGGGACCGCAAAACAGGCGAACCCGTGTACAACGCGATTGTCTGGCAGGATCGGCGGACAGCGGATTTCTGCGATGAATTAAAAGCCGATGAAGCCACGAGTCGATTGATTCAAGAAAAAACAGGATTGGTCATAGACGCTTACTTCTCGGCATCCAAAATCCGTTGGATCCTCAATCACGTCGACGGTGCGCGCACCCGCGCCGAAAACGGTGAGCTGGCATTTGGCACGGTAGATTCCTGGCTGGTTTGGAAACTCACCAACGGAGAACGGCACATCACGGATGCCTCGAACGCCTCGCGGACCATGCTGTTTGATTTGCACGCCATGGATTGGGATGCCACACTGTGTGATTTGTTTCAAATTCCGGCCTCAATGCTTCCGACGGTTGTGCCTAACAGCAGGAATTTGGCTGAAGCGAAAGGATTCGACGTGCCGGTTTCCATTACTGGTATTGCGGGCGACCAGCAAGCGGCGCTTTTCGGACAGCAGTGCACGCGGCCTGGCATGGTCAAGAATACCTACGGAACCGGCTGCTTCATGCTCATGAACACAGGCTCCAAGGCAGTGCCATCCAAGCATGCCTTGTTGACCACCGTGGCATGGCAACTGAACGGCCAAACCACTTACGCGCTCGAGGGCAGTGTGTTCATCGGCGGAGCGGCCGTTCAATGGTTGCGGGATGAGCTCAACTTCATCGAGGCCTCGCCTGAAATCGAGGCGTTGGCGCTTGCTGTTGATTCCAGCGATGGTGTCGTGGTCGTCCCGGCTTTTGCTGGATTGGGCGCGCCGCATTGGAATCCCCATGCCAGGGGCAGCATTTTGGGCATGACCCGTGGGACCAACCGCAGCCACATCGCCCGGGCCACCCTGGAAAGCATTGCGTTTCAAAGCATGGATTTGATGGAGTGCATGCAAAAGGACAGCCAAGTCAACATTTCGGAGGTGCGTGTCGACGGTGGGGCTTCCGAAAACGCCCTGCTCATGCAAATTCAAGCCGATGCGCTGGGCATTCGGGTCATTCGTCCAGCAAACGGTGAATCCACCGCCATGGGCGCGGCGTTCTTTGCAGGGCTTGGCGCAGGGTTTTGGAAGGATACGGATGAGCTGGGCGCATGCTGGAAAAGGCGGGAAGGCTTTGAGCCCTCCTCGCACCGTTCGGAAATGCAAAGCCGAATCGCGTCGTGGCACCGCGCCGTTCGCGCGGTTCTCAACTGGGCGCACGACACGGACGCATCATGAATCAACGGGACCGTCAATGGAAGACCTTGCAGTCCACGCCCGAGTGGGACGTGGTGGTCATTGGTGGCGGTGCGTCCGGGCTGGGCGTGGCCGTTCATTCGGCTGCGAGTGGCTTGAAGACGGTGCTGATTGAACGGGAGGATTTCGCCAAAGGCACATCGGGGAAGAGCACCAAACTCATTCACGGCGGCGTGCGTTACCTCCAGCAGGGCAACATCAAATTGGTCCGCGAAGCCCTGCGCGAACGGGGGCTGTTGATGAAGAATGCGCCGCATTTGGTCAGCGACATGAAGTTTGTCATTCCCACGTACACGTGGTGGACGCGCTTGTACTACGGCATCGGCTTGAAGGTGTATGACCGCTTGGCGGGCAAATTGGGACTGGGCAAATCGACTTTTCACACCGCTTCGGAGGCCAAAGGTTTTCTGCCTGGAATCAACAGCCGGGGGTTGCGGGGGGGCGTGAGTTACCATGACGGGCAATTCGATGATGCGCACTTGGCGCTTTCGTTGGTGCGCACGGCCATGCAGTATGGGGCGACGGTGGTCAATCACTGTGCGGCGACTGGCCTCGTAAAGGAGGGAAGAAAGGTGGTTGGCGTGGAGGTGCAGGACGGCATTCGCGGAGTTTCCCATACCCTGCGTGCGCGGTTTGTGGTCAATGCAACAGGTGCCTTCAGTGATTCCATTCTTCACTTGGATCGACCGCGGCACAAACCCATCATTCGGCTCAGTCAAGGGATCCATTTGGTGGTGGATCGGAAATTTTTTCCGGGCGATACGGCGTTGCTCATTCCCAAGACGGACGACGGACGCATCCTCTTTGCTGTTCCTTGGCATGAAAAAGTCATTTTGGGCACCACCGACACGCCCATTGATGAGGTCAGCAGCGAGCCGGTGCCCATGGACACCGAAATCGATTTCATCTTGCACCACTTGCAGCGGTATTTGGAGCAAGCTCCGAAGCGGGAAGATGTGTTAAGCGCTTTTGCCGGTATTCGACCGCTGGTGCGGTTGTCCGATAAGAAAACCTCCGAATTGGCTCGGGACCACGTCATACGTGTTGGGCGATCGGGAATGATTTCTGTGCTGGGCGGGAAATGGACAACCTACCGAAAAATGGCAGCCGATGTGATGCGCAAAATCGAATCGCGTTCTTCCGCGCCCATCCGCCTCGCCGATACGCGCATGCTCCGAATGGTGGATGCCGGGAATGCCCCGAGGGCTGCTTCGATTGAAAGGATGACCGAGGATGAGGTCCGCGGGTGGATTGCCGAAGAAGTGGAGCATTCGCTCTGCATGACGGTGGACGATTTCCTTTCGAGGCGAACGCGCCAGTTGTTGCTCAATGCGCGTGTCGCTTCCGAGCAGGCACCTTTTGTAGCCGGATGCCTTGCGGAACTACTCGGACGAGATGCGGCCTGGCAAAAGGAGCAAGTCGAATCGTTCCAATCACTGGCCTTGAATTACCTTCCCCAAACATCCTCGAAACCCTCAAACCAATGAGTGCATACCTCGCTGAATTCATCGGAACGTTTTTACTGATCACCGTAGGAGCTTCCATCAATGCCAATGTGGTGTTGGCGCAGACCAAAGGCCACAATTCCGGCTGGACCGTCATTACCCTGGGATGGGGGATTGCCGTATTTCTGGGTGTTTACACGGCCACTTCGTTGGGGGGCAGCGGTCATCTGAATCCTGCCGTCAGCATCGGCCTTGCAGCTTTTGGCGGGTTGGATACGGCCCTTGTGGGAGGGTACGTCGCTGCACAGATTGCAGGGGCTTTTGCCGGAGCAGTCGTGGCGTGGCTGGCTTTTTTGAAGCATTTCGAAGCAACCGACGATCAGGACGCTATTTTGGCGGTCTTCAGTACGGCGCCAGCCATTCGGCACGGTGTGTCCAATGTGATTACGGAGATCATAGGCACCTTTGTTCTTGTTCTTGGCGCGTTGAGTGCCTCGGCTCCAGAGACTTCCATGGGGGCGTTGGATGCCCTTCCGGTGGCCTTGCTCGTCATGGGCATTGGCATGGGACTCGGAGGCCCCACAGGTTACGCGATCAACCCCGCCCGAGACCTCGGTCCGCGCATTGCCCATCAATTGCTTCCCATCGCCCACAAAGGCAGCAGCGATTGGAGATACAGTTGGGTTCCCATTGTGGGACCAGTGATCGGGGGTTTGCTCGGCGCTGGCGTACATAACCTCCTTTTCTCATGAAGCGTTCGACTTCTCTTCTGTTTTTGATTGGACTGACAAACTTTATCATGGCGCAATCCACTTTCATCGTTGCCCACCGCGGTTTTTCGAGCATCGCTCCCGAGAATTCCTTGTCGGCCTTCGAAGCGGCGATCGAATGCGGTGCTCCGTATTTTGAATTGGACGTGCAAGCCAGTGCGGACGGGGTGCCGATGGTCATTCATGATGAGACCTTGGACCGTACGAGTTCGTCCGGCCATACCGGGAGGGTTGATCATCTCACTCAATCGGAGTTGCGACAGGTGCACGTCGGATACCCGTCCAAGTTCGGCGCGGAATTCGCCTTAGAACCGTTGCCCACGTTGGCAGATGCCTTGGCACTCGCAAAAGGACGCATCAAAGTGTGTGTGGAAATCAAGGTGAGTGGTATCGAGGAGGCCATCGTAAGGGACATTC
>CAXREW010000113.1:0-2317 GCA_964229455.1 Flavobacteriaceae bacterium
GCTTCATCGTCATCGCCCATCAATTGCCAAGCGAGGTTCACCTGGTTGAGCGGCGAATCAGGAGCGAGGTTGTGCGCGATCCGTGCATTTTCTACTTGGTCTCCATAATCTTCGGAGTGCGACATCAAGTAATGCTTCGTCGCGGGGTCCGTGGCTTTCTCCACAGCCGCCTTCACATTGGCATCCCAGGCATCTCCGTCCCCTTGAAACCAGGCGCGCCACAATTGGCCCACGTGGGCCATTGCCATGGTCGGAGCGACCTCGAGCAAAGAGTCGGACAAGGCGCCCGCAGCATTGCCATCGCCTTGCAAACTCATCCAGAGCATGGAATTGCACATTGCTTTTGCACCGTCCACGTCCGATTCAATCGGAATGTAGCTGCGCGCCAACTGGCCGTGGTCTTGATGGAACCATCGGTCCCAACGCACGCGATCGCCATCGCGCACAACGGTTCCGTGAAACGAGCGGTGGCCCACTTCACCAAAATTGTAGAAGTGCACGACGCCCATAACGCTCGCTGCGGCTCCATACAATTGAACGTCCATAACCTCTACCGTAACGGAATCTTCGTAAAACCATTCGCCATCGACACTTGACAGGTCGGCGTTCATCGGCTCAGCTTGGCCGGCACGGAAATACTTCATTTCCTCGGAAAGCCCCGCGATGTAGGGTTCAACGGCTGCATCATAGCCCACTTGACTCTCGATGTGGTTGGTAACGAAGTCGTTGACTTCGTCTTGGGTCAATGGCGCACCGCCTCCGGCGCACCCCCAAATAACAGCGCACGCAACGCTGATGATCATGATGTGTTTCATTCGTAAGGGATTGTGACGCAGGTTACACCATATTTCCATAGCATCCAAATCCGAAACACTATAGCAACAAAAAAGCCGGCTCGCGCCGGCTTTTCTTGTGCTGGGGAACCAGCTTTATTTGACCTGATCCACGACGGCCTTGAAGGCGTCTGGGTGATTCATGGCGAGGTCGGCCAACACCTTGCGGTTCAGTTCGATTCCTCTCTTTGAGCACTTGCCCATGAATTCGCTGTAGGACATTCCGTGCTGGCGAGCTCCGGCGTTGATTCGCTGGATCCACAATGAACGGAATTGACGCTTGCGCTGCTTACGTCCTGAGTAAGCGTACAACAAGCCTTTTTCTACGGCGTTCTTGGCGACAGTCCAAACGTTCTTGCGGGCACCATAGTACCCTTTGGCCATCTTGAGGATTTTTTTACGTCGCGCCCTCGATGCGACTGAATTGGTTGCTCTTGGCATTTGAAAGTGTTTTTTTGGTAGGCGGCGCTGGCGCAGTGCAGTCTTGAAAGCCGGTTACCGGGTTAAACGTACCAGGGGTGGTTAAATCGGTTGGAGGTGCTTATGCACAAAGTTGGCGCTTCACGCTCGCTACGTTGGTCTTGTCAACCGTGGTAGAGTGCGTCAAGTTGCGCTTCTGCTTCGTGCCCTTCTTGGTCAAGATGTGACTCTTGAAGGCGTGCTTCCGCTTGATCTTCCCAGTCCCCGTGAACTTGAAGCGCTTCTTGGCGCTTCCTTTTGTTTTCATCTTCGGCATGGCCTTAGATTTTATGGTTATTAGTTTTTCTTCGGATTGAACATGACCGTCATGCGCTTTCCCTCGAGCTTCGGCAGCTGTTCAACAGTGCCAAATTCCTCGAGTTCCTGCGCAAACTTCAAAAGCAAAATTTCCCCGCGTTCCTTGAACACAATGGTTCGACCGCGGAAGAAAACGTACGCCTTGAGCTTGGAGCCCTCTTGCAAAAATTTCTTGGCGTGCTTCAGCTTGAATTGGAAGTCGTGGTCATCCGTGTTCGGTCCGAACCGAATTTCCTTGACTACCACCTTCTGCTGCTTCGCTTTTATTTCTTTCTGCTTCTTTTTCTGGTCGTACAGGAACTTCTTGTACTCAATGATGCGGCAAACGGGCGGATCAGCCTTGGGGGAAATTTCCACCAAGTCCAATTCCATCTCCCGCGCTAATTGAATGGCATCGCGCGTGCTCATGACAGCAGGCTCGACATTGTCGCCCACTACACGCACCTGCGCCACTTCAATCTTGTCATTGATGCGGTGAAGATCCTCTCTTCGAACGCGGCCCCGGTACGGGGTCCTTTTCCTTCTAATCGCTATAACGCTTCAGTTTTAGTGATACTACTGTCATTTCAACATCTCCGCAATTTCTGAGCGAATGTGCTCAGCGAATGCTTCGACGCTCATGCCGCCCAAGTCGCCTTCTCCTTGCCTACGCACGGATACGGTTCCTTCGTTGGCCTCGTTTTCTCCCAGAATGAGCATGTAGGGAA
>CAXREW010000114.1:0-12944 GCA_964229455.1 Flavobacteriaceae bacterium
CCCAAACCGGTGGTTCAATTGGAAGTGCCGCAGACCGCTGCGGAGTTGCTTTGGTCCACTGGGTCCGTCCTCGTTCAGCAAAGCCAGCAAGGTGGAGGATCGCCCATTCTGAGAGGGTTTGAAGCCACCCGTGTGTTGCTTGTGGTCGCTGGCGTGCGCCTGAACAACGCCATTTATCGTAGCGGTCACCTGCAAAATGCCATCACCGTCGACCCCAACATCCTCGAGCGAACCGACGTATTGCTCGGCCCCAACAGCATTCTGTTCGGGAGCGATGCCATGGGGGGCGTCATTCATTATCACACCCGAACCCCACGGGTTGGCAACCGGGGCTTGAAAGCGCGGGTGTCAACGGCGTTTCGTTCGCCGAACCAAAGCACAATGGTCCATGGAGATATCGAGTATTCAGGCCGGAATTGGGCGACGCTGACCTCCGTTTCGCATGCACGGTATGGAGACTTGAGGATGGGAAAATGGCGCCGGCACGGCCATGCCACATGGGGGCTGGATTCGGTGCACGTGGTACGGGAAGATGGGGTTGACGTTGTGCGCACCAATGAAGACCCAAACGTGCAATTGGGTTCGGGCTACGACCAGACTGACGTGCTTCAAAAACTGCGCTACCAGACTCAACGCGGTGTATGGGATCTGAACTTGCAATGGAGCACGAGCAGCGACATTCCCCGTTATGATGTTTCGTTTGAGACGAGCGGGGACGGCCCAAAATGGGCGACGTGGAATTACGGTCCGCAGCGCCGGTCGTTGGCTTCGTTGCGCTACGGCTCGTCCATCGCCCGCTGGGACATCGCTTGGAATACCCTGGTATCGGTTCAATCCATCGAAGAGTCCCGCATCAAGCGACGCTTTGGGACTGAGTGGGAGGAAACCCAGTTGGAAAACGTGCGGGTGTGGAATGGATACACCACGGCTTCGAAGCGTTTCTACAATGGCCTCCGTGTCACCGCTGGCATCAACGCCGGATGGGATGCGGTGGCGTCGACGGCCAACCGATTGAACATTGAAACGGATGAACTGGAGGTCGCTGACACCCGCTACCCCAACGGAGGCAGTTCCATGCGTACACTGGCTTCGTTTGCCAATGCCCAAATGCGCTGGCGACAGCACCGCTTCGCCGGGGGGGTGCGTTGGAGCCAATCGCAACTAGACGCGGCATTCGATCCCGGGGTGAATTACACGTTGCCATTCGCGGCAGTGAACATGCAGAACAGTGCCTTGACCGGCGGACTGTCCGATCGGTGGGTCAGCCCTTCTCGGATTTGGTCGTTGAACATGGGGTTCTCAACAGGGTTCCGCCACCCTAACGTCGATGACATGGGCAAGGTGCGAGAGAAGGGCGGGTATGTGCTCGTGCCCAATGATGCGTTGAAGCCGGAATACCTCTACAGCATCGAGCAGTCCATCCATTGGGATTGGCAGGCGCGGCAGTTGTTGAGCGTGACGCTCAGTGGCTTTGGTTCGCGCCTCAATGATGCCATTGTTCCCCAGCTTACGGAATTGAATGGCACCCCCCTGTTCTTCATCGATGGCGACAGCGCTCGGGTTCAGACCCACGTGAATGCAAGCCATGCGCTCATTGCGGGATTGCGCGGCGAAGTCAATGCCCAGCTGACCAAAACGTGGGGCATCGAAGCGGCTGTCAACTGGACGGTTGGCGATCAGTTCATTCCCAATGAGGCCACCGGTGAGATGGAGCGGCTCCCCATGTCGCACATCCCGCCGTTGTTTGGCCGTGTGGCTTCGGACATTGAGGGCCGTTGGTGGACCCTTGAGTGGTATGCGCTGTTCAGCGGAGCGAAGTCCGCATCCAAATTTGGTCCCTATGCTACGGACAACTTGGGCCTGATGCTCGAGACGGGCGCGCCGAGTTGGTGGACGTTGAATGCTGAATTCAGCGCGAAGTTGCATGAGAAGGTGGAGTGCCGACTGGGCGTGAGGAACTTGCTGGACATGCATTACCGCGTGTTTGCCAGTGGAATCAGCGCTGCGGGACGTGGGGTGTATGCCTCGGCGCACGCCGCGTTTTAACCGTACTTTCGTTGCATGCGTTTTGAGCAGGTCATCGGACACCATGAATTGGGCGCGAAGCTTCGGGCGGGCGCCCAGTCAGGTCGGGTGGCCCATGCTCAGCTATTTAACGGACCCGAGGGGAGTGGAGCGTTGGCGTTGGCATTGGCTTACGCCCGCTACTTGCACTGCAGCGCACCGACCGAAGCCGATGCCTGCGGGCGGTGTTCATCCTGCGTCCAGTATGACACATTGCAGCATCCGGATTTGCACTGGTCCTTCCCGTTTTTCAGAAAAGACGGCTCGGATCATGCCCTAAGTCAGCCCTTCCAGGCGGCTTGGCGCGAGCGGGTGTTGCAAGGGCCTTACTTCGGTCAAGAGGAGTGGCTCGCTGCCATTGGAGCCGACCGCAAGCAGCTGTTCATCAGTGTGCAGGAGGCCATGGAGCTCAACCGCAAGTTGGGGCTCAAGGCTTTCGCAGGCGGTTGGAAGGTGCTTATCCTGTGGCTACCGGAAGCCATGCGCGTGGATACCGCCAACAAAATGCTGAAACTCATCGAGGAGCCGACCGATCGGACGGTGATGCTTTTTGTGAGTGAACAAGCCAATCAGTTGCTCGCGACCATTCGGTCCCGGGTGCAGATGGTGCAGGTGCCTCGCCTCGGGTTGGATGAAGCCGTTGAAGGACTGCACACTCGGTTCGGGGTGGGGGAAGAGGAAGCCCAAGGGCTGCTGCACGTGACCGACGGGAACATTGCCGGGGCATTGCGAATGCGCGGTGAAGAAGGCACCGATGAGGATTATCGGCTGTTCGTTGCGTGGATGCGGGCCTGTTATGCCAACGATTCGGTTACCACGGTGGCCTTATCGGATGATTTTGCCAAGCCCGGTCGGGAGGGTATGAAGCGGTTTGTGCGGTATGCACTGCACATGGTTCGCCAATGCATCGTCGGCAACTACGGGGCGCAATCCCTTGTTCGTTTGACGGAGGCAGAGCGGCAGTTCGCTTCGAAATTCGCTCCGTTCATCCACCACGGAAACGTGCTGGAAATGCAAGAAGTGTTGGAACGCGCCCACCGGGACATCGCAGGCAATGTCAACGGCAAATTGGTGTTCATGGACATCAGCGCTCGGTTGAATATTTTGCTGAGAAAGGCAGCCTGAACCTCCTTATCTTCGCTTCAATGAGTTGCAGCAATTGTAGAAATGGAGCGGACGGCAAACCTCGGGGATGCCGCAGCAATGGGAATTGTGGGGTCAACGGCTGTGGATCACTCACTGTGTTTGATTGGTTGGAAGGGGTGGCCTTGCCGTCGGGACAGCGCCCGTTTGATGTGGTGGAGGTTCGATTCAAAGCCAACCGCAAAGGATTCTTTCGCAAACCCTCCAAAATGGACGTGCACGTCGGCGATGTTGTCGTACTCGACGCAGACCACGGACAGGATGTGGGTGTCGTGAGTCTCTCCGGAGAACTCGTCCGCGCCCAGATGAACGCGAAGGGAACCAAAGACGACCACGAAATCAAGCGCATCGAACGCAAAGCCACGCAAGAGGATATCGACACGTGGCAAAAGGCGAGCATGCGGGAGGCGGATACCATCCGTGAAGGACGGGACATCATCAAAGGCCTTGGCCTCGACATGAAGTTGACCGACGTGGAGTTTCAAGGCGACGGCAAAAAGGCGACGTTTTTCTACACCGCGGAGGACCGAGTGGATTTCCGAGAGTTGGTACGTGCGCTGGCCGCTGCGTTTAGCGTCCGCATCGAGATGCGTCAAATTGGCGCGCGGCAGGAAGCGGCGCGTGTAGGCGGCATCGGGGTGTGTGGCCGAGAACTGTGTTGCTCAAGCTGGCTCAAGGACTTCCGAAGCGTCAGCACGTCGGCAGCCCGATACCAGCAACTCTCGCTGAATCCCCAAAAATTAGCTGGGCAGTGCGGCAAGCTAAAATGCTGCCTCAACTTCGAACTGGATCAGTACGTGGAGGCGGTGAAGGATTTCCCTTCTCCCAACGCCAAGATCAAGTTGAAGGAGGGCAAGGCGTTTGTCTTTAAAATGGATATTTTCAAGCGCCTGGTTTACCTGATTGCGCCGGATGGAGGGACCAATGGACCGGTTGCGGTGACGTTGGAGGATATGAACGAGTTGCTGGAGATGAACAAGCGCGGCGAATACCCGCACAGCCTCACAGAATTTGCATTGGAAGAGGGACCGGATGAGGTGGATGAGACGTACTCGAACGTGGTCGGTCAGGACAGCTTGACCCGCTTCGATGAGCAGCGCCGCCGACGGAAAAAGCGCTCGGGCCGGAATCGCCCCGGCAACAAAAATAAGTCCGGAGAGGGCGAGGCGAAAGCAGCTGGAAATGGATCACAGCAAGGGGGAAACCCCGATGGCAACAAGCAGGGCAAGCCCCGCAAGAAGCGCCGCCGACCGCCTCGCAACGCCAATGCGAAAGCTGACAAGTCGTGAAGGCCGCAGTGTGGTTTCGTTGGAGCTTGAGCGCCTTGGTCTTGATGGCATGGGGATGCGGGACGGATGCGTTCTATGCAGAAACGCAACCGCTTGATCCGGATCTCGGATGGGAAGCCGACGAGAAAGCGACCTTCGAATGGCAGGTGACGGACACCTTGGCCAAGTATGATTTTTTCATCGATTTCCGGCACGACCAGCGGTATCCGTTCAGCAACATTTACCTGTTCGTGGACTTTACGTTTCCCAATGGACGAACCTTGCGGGATACGCTGGCCTGTGATCTGGCCGATGAACGCGGCAGGTGGTTGGGAACAGGCTTCGGCAATCTGGTCGATCACCGCATCGGGTTTCGCAGCCAAACGGGCTTTCCACTGACAGGCGATTACGCCATTGGCATTCGTCATGGGATGCGGGAAACGCCCCTGCCCGGTGTTTCGGACATCGGATTTCGCCTCGAACCTGCAGCGGCGCGCTAGGGCAGCGCTACGGGCTCGTCAAACGCAACCGGGCGGTCGTTTTCAGACCAGGCTTCCATGCCCCCGATAAGGTCGACGATGTAGGGGTGGCCCAAGATGCGCAACTCCTCCGTGATGACGCCGCTTCGTCCTCCCGCCTCGCAGTACACGAGCACCGGTCGGTCTTCCGGCAACGCCTTCAATGGGTCCAATCGGTGGTCCCAGTCGAATGAAATGTAAGAGGCCCCGGCGAGGTGCCCAGCGGCCCATTCTTCGTCCGAGCGCACATCAATGAGGATGGCATTGGGCAGGGCCGCCTGCAACGAGTCGAGCTTGAGGATGGAAATCTCCTGCACTTGGGGACGTCCATCGGTTGCTGAAGGTGCTGTGCTGCCGCCTGCACATGCCACCAACAAAGCTGCACATGCGACGAGGATGAAAGGAAAGAAGGATTTCATGCTTCAAAATTACGCCTGTGGGGATGCAGTTGGGTCATCTTCCCCAGCCTTTCCCGGATTCCCCTTTAAAAAGTGGTATTTTGCGGACCCAAGATTTGAAACCATGCTGAATCGATTCCATTGGCTGCCCTTGTCGGCGGCTCTTGTCTTCTTGTTTGTTGCGTCAGTGATTTCCGCTCAAGATGCTCCTCCGGCTACCGAGATTCGCTACTGCGGACAGTGGATGATGGAAGAGGCGTTCTTCAATGCTCACCCGGGAGCACGTGAAGCGGCGGAGGAAGCCGATCAGCGTTTGGAAGAGGAGACCCAAGCCTTCGAGGACATCAACCGCGATGAATTGATCATCATCCCTATGGTGTTCCACGTCATTCACTACAACGGTCCCGAAAACATCAGCGATGAGCAGATTTACAGCGGCATCGAAGTGATGAACCGTGACTTCCGCAAACTCAATCCGGACACAGCAGATGTCATCACTGAATTTGAGGACATCGCCGCAGATTCGGAGATCGAATTTAGATTGGCGCAAATTGATCCCAGCGGTAATTGCCACACCGGCATCAATCGCATCGTGTCACCTTTGACCTACATCGGCGATGGCGATGTGAAAGACTTGATCCAATGGCCACGAAACAGCTACCTCAATGTCTGGGTCGTTGAGAACGCGAACGGCGCCGCCGGATACAGCCTGTATCCCAGTTCCGTCAATGGAGCGATGGGCGCAGGCAACGATGGCATCGTTGTGGCACACGACTACACAGGCAACATCGGAACCAGCAACAACGACCGTTCCCGCACCCTGACCCACGAGGCCGGTCACTGGATGAACTTGCGCCACCCTTGGGGCAATTCAAACAGCCCGGGTGACCCTGAGAACTGCGACATGGACGACAACGTGGACGACACACCCTTGACGAGCGGTTGGACCACCTGCAACCTCGACGGGGAGACCTGTGGCTCACTGGACAACGTCCAGAACTACATGGACTATTCCTACTGCGGCCGCATGTTCACGGAAGGCCAACGATTGCGCATGCGTGCAGCCATGAACAGCAGCACAGCGCAGCGCAACCAGCTCTGGACGCCAGAAAATTTGGAAGAAACGGGTGTTGACCAAGATCCGATTCTGTGCGAGGCGCGATTCACGGCTTCCCGGCAGACCGTCTGCGTGGGTGATTCGATTCAATTCTTTGATGCGAGCTACCACGGGGTGACGGGTTGGTCTTGGAACTTTGGTGACGGCGGAACGAGTGACCAAGAGTCCCCTTGGCATGTCTTTGACCAGGCGGGGATTTTCGATGTGGCGTTGACCGTTTCGAATGGCGTTAATGAGGTGTCCCTCACAGAACCTGCTTACATCCAGGTGCTCGAAATGGGTGCCATGGAAACGCCGTTCGAGGACAGCTTCGAAGCGGAAGCGCTCGGCGACGATTGGTTCATGGTGGACGTTTCAAACGACGGCAATGGATGGGAGGTGGTGACGGTAGCGGCGTATACGGGCGACCGCTCCTTGCGCATTCACAACTGGTCCAATGCCATCGAGTACAACCGCGATCAGCTCATTACCAGCAGCATGGACATGTCGGATGCCGAAGAAATTCAGGTGTCGTACAAATGGGCGTACTGCTACAAGGGTACGGACGAAGACGAGGACGATACGGATGACCGGCTGAAGGTCTACGCTTCACCGGACTGCGGTGAGACGTGGAGCTTGCGTCGAATGCACCGGGGATTTACGGATTTGCCATCCGCTCCGCCGCATCCATACGTTTTCACGCCAAACGGCCCGGACGAGTGGAATAGCTACACCTTGAGCATCCCGTACACGCAATTCTTCACGGAGAATTTCCGCTTGATGTTCGAGTTTGAAAGCCGCCTTGGCAACAACATCTTCCTCGATGACATCAACATTGAGGTGCTCACGGCTGCAGATGTAGAAGAGCGAGAGCGCTTGCAGGGCATCGCCTTGTCGGTGTATCCGAACCCCACATCGTCAACGGCGACGTTGGAATTCAACACGCACCAGCCGTTTGATGTCGTTTCTGTCGACCTCTTCGATTTGACGGGGCGCCACATGTGGAACGCCTTGGAAGGGGCGTTGCCTGTAGGGACGTACCGGTTTGAAGTGCCGACGGCCCAATTGGCACAGGGCAATTATTTATTGGTGGTGGAGGCCGATGGTCGCCGTTCGGCAACCCAGCTCATGGTGAAGTAAATTCACGCTACCCCCAATGAAAAACGGCCGCATCGAGCGGCCGTTTTCATTTCCAGAAGGAGTGGTGGGGTCAGCTCTTCGAGCCGACCAATACGGTTACGCAGCCTTCGTGCATGATGGCGGTTTTACTTTCCGGCACCTGCACGTGGATTTGTAATTGTTGTGTGGTTTCCACTTTGAAGTCGACGTAGTTGACGTCCGGTTCGTTCTTGCTGCTGTCGAACAGGCGCTTGCCGCGGGCGTCATTGATTTCATAGGCTACTTCACCGAGTACTGGGTGGCTGCAGACGATCAGTCGGTAGTCTTGACCAGCCAAGAACGTCAGCATCAATTCGGCTTCGTCTCCAGGGATCAGAATGGCGCTGTTGTAGTTGTCGTTTTGAATGTATCCATCCAACGAGGACAGGCAATTCTTCTTCGTGAACGAACGGCACTGAGCATCAGCCGTTGTCGCGAACAGCCCGAAGGCCAGCAGGAGTATGAGTGTATGTTTCATTGCTATTCTACTTCTCGTTTATTGAATGCAGCCCGAACGAACGGCTTCCACAGCGGAAGCAATGGCTTGAATCGTGGCGTCGTCTGCACTGAAGGTCGGTCCGCCGCCGATGACGAATGAACCGGATTCTTCTCGGGATGTTGAGCCTTCGCCTTCGGTCGTGGCGACACCTTCGTATGCAGCTTCAATTGATCCCATGGAAGACAAAAGTGCGGCGAGCGCCTCCGTTTGCTCGTAGCTCTTGCACAGGCGCATGACGTCGTCAAGTACGAGTTTCTGCTCTGCGATGCGGGCTTTGAGTTCTTCAGGTGCTTCATCGAGGTGGCGTGTCGCGAGGTACATGCCTTCGACCCAACCGGATGCTACGACCAGACCTGCGAGGTCCTCTTGGCCGTTGAACTTCAAACGCTCGTTGAGCTCATAAAACGTATCGGAAACGATGTCGATGAGCATGTCGCGATCGTTGCGGTTGGCTTCAACTTCGTCCATGACCTCTCCGCTCAATACGTCGTCAACGCCGAGTTCCGCACTGAGCGACTTGATCACGGCTAGGTATTCGAGGCTGGTTGAGTTCTCTTCAAAAATCGTGGCGTAGCTGAGGTCAGCACCGTAGATTCCCAAGTTGATGGCTTGGGCGTCACTGGTGGTGTAATCGCTTGCTCGGTCGGCACCGTTCAAGGCATCACCGTGGAAGCTTGCGCCGCTGCGCTTGATGAGGGAAGCCGTCTCCATAGGCGAGGGTGCCGCGTGGAAAATCTTCGTAAGGGTGTTCTGACGGGAAGTCACCGCCATGCCATCGGCATCCATGCCTTCCACCACTTCCGTCTCGGTGCCGTGGTCGTGGCCGGCGTGCTCGTCTTGGCTGCCACCGCAGCCGGTGGCTAAAAATGCGCCCAGTCCGATGAGGACAGGAAGGGCTTGGATTCGTTGATTAAAACGCATGATTGTTAGTCTGGATATTGAAGCCCAATATGCTTCTCACCCGACACCTATACGGAAACCAACCAAAAAAGTTCCACACACCGGGATGTGCAGAGCAATTCCTTATAAAATCAATGGGCTTCCAGCCAGTTTTGGCCGGTTGACATGTCCACTACGAGGGGCACAGCGAGTTTGATAGCGTCGGCCATGGCCGTCTCAATAAGGCCTCCCAATTGGTCAACCTCACCCACCGGCACATCAAAGACCAGTTCATCGTGTACTTGCATGATCATGCGCGCTTTCAGTTGGTTTTCCTCCAGCGCTGCTTGCATGCGGACCATGGCGACTTTGATGATGTCCGCTGCTGAGCCTTGAATGGGCGCATTGACGGCGTTGCGTTCAGCGAAAGCACGTACCGTCGCGTTGTTGGAAGCGATGTCCGGCAGGTACCGCCGCCGTCCAAGAACGGTTTCAGCATATCCGGTTTCACGCACCCGGTTGACGCAATCGGCGGTGAAGGCCTTGAGCTGAGCGAATTCCACGAAATACGCATCGATAATCTCCTTGGCTTCGCGGCGGGGGATGCCGAGGTTTTGAGCCAAACCAAAGGCGCCTTGGCCGTAGAGGATGCCAAAGTTGACAGCCTTTGCCTTGCTGCGCATGCCGCGGTCAACCGCCTCGGGGTCGACTTGAAACACCTTGGCGGCGGTAGCTGTGTGCACGTCATGCCCCTGCACAAAGGCTTCCACCAATCCCGAATCCTTGCTCAATGCGGCTGCGATGCGTAGCTCGACTTGGCTGTAATCCGCGGCCAGGAGCACGTGGTTATCGTCGCGGGGGATGAAGGCTTTGCGGATGGCGCGGCCTTCCTCGGTGCGGATCGGGAGGTTCTGCAGATTGGGGTCTTTGGAGCTCAACCGTCCCGTGGCGGCCACCGTTTGTTGGTAGGTGGTGTGCACCCGACCGGACGCGCCGTTGACCAACTTGGGCAGCGGATCGACATAGGTGGACTTGAGCTTTTTGAGTTTGCGGTACCGCAGGACGGCCGGCACAATGGGGTGTTCCCCTTTGATTTTTTCCAGGACTTCTTCGCCGGTGGGGTATTGGCCGGTCTTTGTTTTCTTGACCCGGGCCTTGATTTCGAGGGTTTCGAATAAAATGGGACCCAACTGTTTCGGGCTGTCAATGTTGAATTCCTGCCCGGCGTGGTCGTGGATTTCTTGGGTCAATCCTTCAATCTGCCCCCCCAGCTCTTGGCTGTACCGATTCAATTCATTCGAATCGATGCGGACCCCTTCGAGTTCCATGTCGGCCAAAATCTTGACCAGCGGCATTTCCACGGTTTGGAACAATTCATCCGCTGCGACCTCGGTCAATCGGGGGCCGAATACCTGCCGCAACTGGAAGGTGACGTCGGCGTCCTCGCAGGCGTACTCCGTGATGGATTCCACGGGCAAATCGGCCATGGATTTTTGGGCTTTGCCGGCCTTCCCAATCAAATCGGTGATGGGAATCGTGGCGTAACCGAGTTCGGTTTCGGCGAGGCGATCGAGTTTGTGGGAGGCTTCAGGTTGAATCAAGTAATGCGCCACCATGGTGTCGAAGACCTTGTTGTGGAAAGCGAGGCCTCGAATGGCGAGCACCTTGTAGTCGAATTTGAAATGGTGGGCGATGGCCTCTTTGCTGGCGTCAGCAAAGACGGGCTGCAGCCGATCCAAGAGTTCTTGCTCGGACCAATTTGCACACGTGGCGGGCACCCAATAACCCGACTCAGCGGCCACCGAAAACGAGATGCCCACCAGTTGGGTGGTCATCACATCCAAGGAGGAGGTTTCGGTATCAAACGCAAAGGTGTCGCTGGCCTGCAGGGTCTCAATCAGAGCATCCAAGGCTTCGGCTGTCGCGACGAGTTGGTAATCGGTTGAGGTGTCTTTGGCGGTGCGGTAACCGCTCGCCGCCGTGCTGCCTTCGCCGTCGGTTTCACCTCCACCAAACAGGTTCAATTGAGCCGGCTCGTCTGAAGCAGCAGGGGTCGGTGCAGTGGTCCCTGCCGGGGCTGCGGTGGACGCGGCATCGCCCAGGATTCGCCGAGCGAGGGTGCGGAATTCGAGGTCTTCCAGGGTGCCTCGAAGCGATTCAGCCTGAGGAGCATCCAACGTCATCGAGCCCCAATCGTATTCCATGGGAATGTCGAGGCAGATGGTGGCCAGTTCCTTGGAGAGCAAGGCGAGCTCCGTATTCTCCTCGACGCGCTCCTTGAGTTTGCCTTTCAGCTCCCCGGAGTGCTCGATGACCCCTTCCAAACTTCCGTATTGGTGCAAGAGTTTCGACGCGGTTTTGGCACCAACTCCGGGAATTCCCGGGATGTTGTCAGCGCTGTCGCCCATCATCCCCAGGAGGTCGATGACCTGCAGCGGTTCGTCCACGTCAAACTTCTCCCGAATCTCATCGGGCCCCCAGACTTCAGCCGGGTTGCCGCCGCGTCCCGGGCGGAACATCCGAATCTTGTCGGTGACGAGTTGACCGAAGTCCTTGTCCGGCGTCACCATGTACACGTCAAAGTCCTCTGCTGCGGCTTTTTTTGCCAGGAATCCGATGACATCGTCCGCTTCGTATCCCACCTTGCTGATGGCCGGGACGTTCAGGCCTTCCAGAACCTCAAGGATCCAAGGCACCGACCGCTTGATGTCTTCCGGCGTTTCGTCGCGGTTGGCTTTGTATTCGGAATACGTTTCGTTGCGGAACGACCCTCCAGGGGCATCGAATACAACAGCGATATGCGAAGGAGATTCATTGCGGATCACATCGAGCAGCGCATTGGTGAAGCCAAAAATGGCACTGGTGTTCAGGCCCTTCGAATTGATCCGCGGGTTCTTGATGAAGGCATAATACGCTCTGAAAATCAGGGCATACGCATCGATGAGAAACAGCTTGCGTTCAGAGGGGGGCGTGATCATGGTGTAGAGGTCCTAAGTCGTGACCCCAAGGTACCACCCCGCGTGCGAAATCGCCCTTAATTTTTGGGGCGTTTGTACACAGGAACAGTCGAGCAAGGCTCGCCGTAAAAAATCGACAACGCGACCGGTTGCAGCCGCTGAATCACGCGCGCCAGGCTCTCTGCTGTGGTGCCCTGCGAGCATCCTTTGATGACCAGCCGCCCATCACGAAAGGGTTCGAGGTCCAAGGCTTCGATGGCCTCGAGGAGGAGGCGTTCGCGGGTGCGGTTTTCGTCTCCGATGCAGACCTGTGCCCCGAGGGCGGTGAGTTTGGAAGTAGCCAGCATCCACGCCCAGTCCGGGAGGATGGCATCCGATGCACAATGCAGCGCCACCGTGCACCCTTCCCAATCTGCGGCATTCAATTCGGCCATGGCGGTGCGAAAGGGCTTTTCACGGAGGATCAAGCCCTGCTCTAAATACGCGCTGAGGTCGAGGAGGCGGACATTGGCCTTCGGTGCCAACTGGTCCAAGTCGAGGGCGATGAGGCCGCTCTCGTCGACGCGGTTCCGAATGGGGTCCGGAAGGGGAGTTTCCATGGGATGATTGTCACGCGGACTGCATGGCACTAGATGTGCCGGCTTGTGCCGCCATTTCCACCGCGCAAGCTACAATGGATGCCGCATCGTACCCATTTTCGGCGTACAATTCTGCTTGGGTGCCGTGCTCGACGTAGCGGTCGGGTAGCCCCAAACGACGCACTTGGGCCTGGTACCCTTGGTCGCCCATGAACTCCAACACCGCACTTCCGAATCCACCCATGATGCACCCGTCTTCCAAGGTGATCACGTGCTTGAATTTGCCGAACACTTCATGCAGCATCATCTCGTCAATCGGCTTGGCAAACCGCATGTCGTAGTGCGCCGCAGAGATGCCGCGCTGGGCCAAGGCCTTACAAGCTTCA
>CAXREW010000115.1:0-2784 GCA_964229455.1 Flavobacteriaceae bacterium
AGCCTGAAGAGGAATCCAAGAAAGCGCAAGTGGCGCGCATGTTTGACAACATCGCCCACAGCTACGATTTCCTCAATCAGTTCTTTTCATTGGGCATTGACGTACTCTGGCGCAAAAAAGCCATGCGCATGCTGAAGACGCACATAGGTGCTCAGCCAACCACGGACGAAGTGCACTTGATGGACATGGCCACGGGGACCGCAGATTTTGCCCTTGAAGCCATGCGGTCCGGCATTCCAAACCTTCGGGTCACGGGGGTCGATATCAGTCCCGGAATGCTGGCGATTGGCCGCAAAAAAGTGGAGCGCAAAGGTTGGACGGACCGGGTGCAATTGATTGAAGGCGACAGCGCGGACTTGCCTTTCAACACAGATACCTTCGATGGATACACCGTGGCTTTCGGCGTGCGCAACTTTGAAAAATTAGAGGCGGGCTTGACCGAGATGCACCGCACCTTGAAGCCCGGCGGCATGGGCGTTGTCCTGGAGTTTTCGAAGCCCACCCTGTTTCCACTCAAGCAGATTTTCCACTTCTACTTTCACACCCTTATGCCAGGTGTCGGCAAGTTGGTGTCAAAGGATGCGGCCGCTTACAGCTATTTGCCCGAAAGCGTGGAAGCCTTCCCCGAGGGGGATGAATTCATGCAAATCATGAAGAAGTGTGGCTACAGCCAATGCCAAATGCACCGCCTGACCGGCGGCATCGCGAGTATCTACACGGGCGTCAAATGATCATCCGCGTCTCCCCTTCCACCTTGCGTGGTGAAGTCCAGGCCCCGCCTTCCAAATCCGTGATGCAGCGTTTGGTCGCTGGGGCCCTGCTGGCTGAAGGAACGAGCACGCTTCACAACATCTCCACAGACGATGATTGCACCGCAGCTTTGCTGCTGGCAGCCCAACTCGGAGCCGAGATTGAATTGGACGAAGAAAGCGTCCGCATTACCGGTGTCGGTGGCAACCTACAACCGCGAACGACGCAGTTGACGCCCGGCGAATCAGGCCTGGCTGCTCGCCTATTCGCCCCTATTGCGGGTCTGGCCGATATACCGCTCGATATGGTAGCCGAACGTTCGTTGCAAGGACGTCCGATGGGTGCTTATGAACCGCTACTCAATTCTTTTGGTGGCCAATTCACCACGACCGGAGGCTCCTTTCCCATCCACATCTCTGGTCCGATGATTGGCGGAGAAAGCACCTTGGATTCTCCGGATTCTTCACAATTCATCACAGGCATGCTGTTCGCCATGCCAATGATGCAAAAGGCTTCTTCCCTGACGGTCATCAACCCTACAAGCAAGCCCTATGTGGAATTGACATTGGAAATACTCGAAGATTTTGGTATTCAATTAGAAGCTGAGGGCTTCGAATCGTTCTCCTCCAGAGGCAACCAACGTTATTGCCCCTTGGAAGCGGTGGTAGATGGCGACTGGTCAGGCGGAGCAGCATTGGCGGTTGCAGGCATGGTCACCGCAGAGAACTCCATTGCTATCCATGGATTGAATAATGCGTACACCCAGGCCGATGAAGCCATACGAGGGGCCTTGCTTTTTGCTGGAGGTGCCTTATCTGGAATTGAGGACGGCATCCAAGTGGCCAAACGCCCGATTCGATCTTTCCACATCAACCTGACAGACGCTCCTGATCTGTTTCCCGTGCTAGCCGCACTTGCAGCGTTTGGCAAAAAGCCATCAACGCTCACAGGAATTCACAGGCTGGTGCACAAAGAATCCAATCGGGCTCAAGTCATTCAAAAAGAATGGGCCAAACTTGGCATTCGCGTGGATCTGAATGAAGATGCAGGCACCATGGTCATCCACCCGCGCCCGAAAGACCACCTGCCGTCATCTGCATTGGACGCGCATGGTGACCACCGCATAGTCATGGCCGCCTCAATTTTAGGATTGGGCGGACAATCCGCAATTGACATCGAAGGTGCGGAATGCATCGCCAAGAGCTATCCCGAGTTTTTTGATGACTTGGAAACGTTGGGAGCAAAATTGGAAATAAGACGTACCTAAAATACTAGATGCAAAAAGGGCTCGGTGTTGCCGAGCCCTTTTTGCATGTTCATCGAACAATTACTGCTCACCAATGCGTGAGACAGTGAATCCGTATGCTTCGATTTTAATATCGGCACCGTAGGTCGTTATTTCGATGTAGATGTCTTCGTTGCTATTGTCAGCCTCAAAAGTCATGCCGAGGTTGAGGTGAGCATTAACCCCTGTAAAGGTGTTACCTGTCCCATAAACTTCCTCTGTGTCAGCGGCCAAAACTCGAAGGGTAGGGAAAACCGTTTGCAAGGCATCGTAGTTGTAGATTTTAACCAATGCCAATGCGTCGGAAGCGTTTGAATTGCTTAACTCCATGGTCAACATAACTTGATAAATACCAGGATCACTTAAGTTAATGTGCTGGCCACCAGTCGATTGTACGGACATAGGAGGATTCAATGGGTCAACTGGATTCTCAACAGGATCTGAAGACTCCGTGTAAATGCCTGAACCAGAAAGCGCCACGCGTGTTTGCCCTCCAACAGTTGTGATGGACTGCTGCGTCCCCAATCGGAATCGCCTCAATGTTTCATTGAAAGGCGCACGATTGGCAAGCGAGTCCAACTGATAATACGTCGTAAACTGGTTGTCAGCAGTAGCATTCGGACCTTCAACCTTTCCCGTGAATGTGGTTGTCGTTGCATCAACTGTTATCGTCGTTGCATCGACATCGAGTGTGGCGGCGTCCAAGTCAACCGTTTGGCTGGCTCCATTCAATGCGAGCGTGCCGCCTG
>CAXREW010000116.1:0-2210 GCA_964229455.1 Flavobacteriaceae bacterium
GTTGAAGGCGTTCTCTTCTTCACAATCGTTCACTGACACTACGTACACCTCCACAGTGGTGCTGCCATCCGGTGCATCAAATGCTGGCAGCGACACCGTCGTGGATTCGTATTGCTCCAACGAGCCGCTACAGCTGGTCGTCTGCTCGGTACCACCATCAATGGTGTAACCGATGACTGCGGACGTCAATTCATCCGTGCCTTGGTTGGTCCAGTTGACTTCGATGACCACCTCGCCGCCGCCGCACAGCACCCCATCCGGAGCGTCGCTGATGCCAATTCCCATGTCCACTGCGAATGACGTGACACACCCCTCCGCTGGGTATCCATCCAATACCTCCAGTCCCAATCCGAGGGGGTCGAGGTGGTCCGCAATGCCGTTGTTGAAGCTTACGCCCATACGACCGTAATAGTCGAACTGGCCGTTATTCACAGTGCCTTGGCACGCCGCAGCTCCGCCATAGAGCTGTCCAATGATGCGGTGGTTCTGGTCGAACAATGGCGAACCGGATGACCCGCCTTCGGTGACCCCATCCTCCCATTCGTCGATCCACCAAACCGCAGCGCCTGCGGCATTGTCGTGGTAGGCCGCGTCTTCATCGATGCAGATTTTTTTCAAATCGCCTGCGGGGTGGTGAATGCCCGTGGTATTCTGAACCGTGGTCGCGTCTGTTCCATCCCAGCCCGCGTAGAAGACGTCGTAGCTGGCCGGAGGAGTTTCATCCAACAGCAGAAGCGCAAAATCCGAAGCACCGCTGTTTTCAAGGAGCTCGGCGCCGCTGACTGTTTGGTTGGTTGGGCCGTTGTTGCCCGTACATCCCGCCGTTTCGTGGTTGAATACGAACGTCCAATTTCCCACGCTGCCTCCGAGGCAATGATTGGCCGTGAGGAACAGCGGAGTACCATCTTGAGCTGTGTTATTGACCAATGCCCCCGTGCACACTGCAGATCCGCCTGACAGAATGAGGGCGACGGAGCGCTTTTCGCATTGCCATGTCGCTCCTTCCGGGCAGTTGACATTGATGTTGCAATCGCCGGAGTTGCCGTACGGACCGCGCTCCAAGCCGAGCGCCTCCGCGACGAGGGATGCTTTGCCCACAACATCACGGTACGCATGCACCACCTGATCAATGGTCAATTCCACCTCGTTCACACGATCCGACGGACAGTGTACTTCGACCACAGATGCATCTCCTGCTACGAGGCCGGTCGCGAGTCCACCCCAATCTTTGTGGTTGCGGTGGTCAAACGACCCGATGAACTCAATCCCGTCGCGGTTCCAAATGAACAACTGCGCCCCTTTGGGCAATTGAAATGCTGAAAAGCGCAAGCTGATGGCCACTGCTTCGGGCGCTTCAATCACCGTGCGCCAAACTTCCATGCCGTTCGCCGTGCTCCAGTGGCCATCCTCCAATCCGATGTTCACGTCAAATTCCTCTCCAAAACGCCACGGAGCAGATTTGACCGCATCCGTCACCGCATCGGCTGCACGCAGCGTCTCCAGATTAATTCCCGGCATGCGGTGCACGGGCACGTCGCTCAGTTCAGGTTGTTCCTGCCACAAGGGTTCGCCCCCATGGGGGACTTGTGCAGACGCATTCACGTACAGGAACAGGGACATCAGCCCCAGGAAAAATGGCTTTCTCATGGATTCAGTTCTTACAGGTCCCTGCAAGATACCGCTCGCCTTGCCGCTAAACCGTGATGGGTCAAAAAAAATCCCCAGCGGAGGCCGGGGATTTCAAATTTCATTGGAGGAGTCGCACTCAGTACTCGGAGTTGGTGCGCTCCCGGCTCGACGCCGAGTAAAGCACCTTGAGAGCCGAGGCCTTCCGAAGCTCCTGCTTGACGTCGGTCACGATTCCCATTTTGGTGTCTTTGTCCACCTTCAGGCTCACCCACATCTTGCTCTGTTCCGCTTCCGCCAGCGTCAAGCGCTCCGTGCTCACCCAGTCTTGGATGAGATCAGGCGATGAGAACGCGTCGTTGAGCTGCATGATGGGCTCAGTACCGTACCGGCGGTCCATGGGAACACCGATGTTGACGTAGCGAATCAAGTGCTTCTTCTCAATCTTGTACAATTCCGAAGCTTCCGGGCGGATCAACCGCACCTTTTCTTCTTCAGTACGCAAAACCGTTGCTACCATGAAGAAGAACAACAGCATGAATACGAGGTCGGGGAGGGAGGCCGTTGAAATGGCCGCCATGCCG
>CAXREW010000117.1:0-2441 GCA_964229455.1 Flavobacteriaceae bacterium
CGTTGGAGACGATCAAGCCCGGTGGAATCCTTTTCACGTTTAGCTGTTCCCAAGCCGTTGATGACCGGCTGTTCACCCACACGGTCATTGCCGCAGCGATTCAAGCGAAACGGAATGTGCGCATTCTGCACCGGCTGCATCAGCCACCGGACCATCCAGTGAGTGCATTTCATCCGGAAGGCTCCTACCTCAAAGGACTTGTACTAAGGGTGGACTAGCATCAAGGGTCCAGTCGCTTGATAGACCAAGAGTCTTCACTTTTAACGTAGAGGTAGCGGTTGTGGAGTCGGCTCGGACGTCCCTGCCAGAATTCGATTTCTTCAATGGTCACATCAAATCCACCCCAAAATGGTGGCCTTGGAATGGACGCTTCTTGATGGAATTTTTCTTCGTACGTATTGATTCGCTCCGCAAGTTCAATTTCTTTGCCAACACGACTTTGCTGCGACGCCCAAGCACCGATCTGGCTGGAGCGCGGCCGAGAGGCGAAGTATAAATCGCTTACGGCGGCAGAAGACGGAGTGGCACTACCACGAACGCGCACCTGCCGCTCCAATTCCTTCCAAAAAAAGGTGCAGGCAATGCTCGGTGATGCCAACAATTCCTTTCCCTTCTCGGATTCATAGTTTGTGAAAAAGCGAAGGCAGTCATCTTCCAACGCCCGAAGCAAAACAATCCGTCCGTTGATTCCCCCAGCGAGGCTTTGTGTTGCAATGCACATGGCATTGTAATCTTCGGGATCTGCTGCGGCGGCCTCTTCTACCCATTGGCTCATGAGGTCCATAGGGTTGACCGGTAGGTCTTCCTTTTTGAGTCCCCCTTTAGCGTAATCTTTTCGAGTAGAACGAACAGCGTCGGACATAAAAATTGCAGTTGAAATGAAACCCTTAAAACGAGAATGCAGTAAAGGCGGGTGAAAACTTCTGCATCATGCGCAATTTAATCATCAGCTACCGCAAACTACCGAGTGCCGTGCTCGAGTCGTTGCAAATCAAGTACCCCGACGGATATGAAGACGACTCATTCGAGTTCGAAATCCCCGTCAATCACCTGATTTGCAAAGCCATTCGAATCAGTGTTGAAGGGGTGAATTACTTGATCAAGTTGGAACAACGTCCCAAGAAGACGGATTTCCTGCTGGATGAAGATTGGTAATCACTTCAACACATAGCCATTCCGCGCGTCGATGGAGCGCGTCCACAGCGAATTCCCTTCGGCGTCTTTTACGGTCATGGTCAGCACCCGCTCCTTGCGTGGCCCTGACACATTGAGCACGCCGTAATTGCGAATGCCCACCATGGTGCCCGCCTCTCTGTTGTTGTTGGGTTCATCTTCGTGGTCATAGCTTCCACTTGTCAATGGGCTAACTGTCAAGTCGTAAACCCAGTTGCCTCCGGGCAATTTCAACTTGGACAACTCACTGTTGTGACGATCACCGCTCAAAAACACGACGCCACGAATGTCCAATTCATCAATGGCGTTGAATAACAGTGCTCTTTCTTCAGGGAATTGAGCAAAATTCTCGTAAATGGCAGCGTCGCTGACCATTTGACCTCCAATGGCGACCATCTTGAACGGCGCCCGGCTGTTCCTCAACGCATTCAACAACCAATCGCGTTGTGCCTCTCCTAGAATTTGACGCTTTTCTGATCCCATCCCATGATTGACACGATGGGAACGATTGTCGAGCAGGAAAAACTCCACATCACCAAACAAAAAATGGGTGGTGTTCAATTCTGTGGCAGCAGGTATTCCTGATGCAGGATTGGGCCAAAACGCATCAAACGAAGCACGCGACCAATCCGGATGAATCCAAGATCCATCGCAATCATTCGGTCCAAAGTCGTGGTCATCCCAGATGGCATAATGAGCTCCCTTCGACAAAAGCAATTGCATTTCTGGCAAGGAGCGTGTGTGGGTGTACCGATGAACGAATCCTGACAAGCTGCCAAAATCCACCTTGCGTAGGTAAATATTATCCCCCAACCAAAGCATGGCCTCAAAATCTTCTCCCGCCATGGTGTCGAAAATACCGTAGCCTCCACCGTACGGTTTTCCTGGTCGATCGTATTCCGGCTCGTTTACATAGGTGCAGCTACCGACGGGAAAATTCAACTCAGGCGGGTCGGTGCGGAACTGCCAGAGGGGTTGCGTCTCAACGAACAGCGTGTCGCTTACAGGCTTACCACGGTCATCACCTATGAAATAACGGTACTGTGTCCCTGGAGTAAGATTACTCAACTGGACCTCGAAACAGTTTCCGAGTTGCATGGATTGCATCGGAACAACATTCAATCGTTGTCCTGTAGAGTCGAGAAGGCTTACCGTAGGAACACTGGAATGCGACTCCGCTGAAAGCTGACACCACACCCGTGCGCTGCGCATTCCTACATCACCGACAATTGGAGAAGCATTCAGTTCGGCTGAAGAGGAAGTCGTAG
>CAXREW010000118.1:0-4449 GCA_964229455.1 Flavobacteriaceae bacterium
CTTCCTTCGATATCCACCAAACCGAGACTTCTCGGCTTTCGCAAGTTGATTTTGACAACTTGGACTTTGGTCGCGTTTTCTCCGATCACATGTTTGTGATGGAGTACGAAGATGGAAAGTGGCAGCGAGGCAAAATTGAGCCCTACGGGCCTTTTACCATGAGTCCCGCCACCATGGTGTTTCACTATGGCCAAGCCATTTTTGAGGGGATGAAGGCATACCGGGCAGAGAACGGTGAGGTCACCTTATTCCGTCCTGGCAAAAACATTGCCCGATTCAACCGGTCGGCCACACGTATGTGTATGCCGACCGTTCCCGAAGACATATTCATGGAGGCCATTGCTGCCTTGGTTGCTTTGGACAAGGATTGGGTGCCTAGCGGCGAGGACGCTTCCCTTTACATTCGTCCTTTTATGATTGCCACAGACTCGTATGTTGGAGTCAAAGCGAGCGATAAGTACGCATTCAGCATTTTCACGTGCCCCGTTGGAGCCTACTACAAAGGCTCGGTACGCGTCAAGGTTGAGCGCAACTTCACACGCGCCGCTGCAGGTGGAACCGGATATGCCAAGGCAGCAGGAAATTATGCCGGTTCGCTGTACCCATCCATGCTCGCCCGTAAAGAGGGATACGATCAATTGATCTGGACCGACGCGAAAGAACACGAGTACATCGAAGAAAGCGGAACCATGAACGCTATGTTCGTTTTCAACGGCACGCTCGTGTCGCCCATGACAAGCGAGACCATCTTGGATGGGGTTACCCGCGACTCCGTACTGCAAATCGCCAAAGACTTAAACATTCCCGTTGAAGTGCGACGGATCACCGTCGAAGAATTGCGAAGTGGCTTAGCGAATGGAAAAGTGACCGAGGCATTCGGCGTTGGAACTGCAGCAACCATCAAGCCCATTGAGGAAATTGGCATCGATGGCATCAACTACCCATTGGTGGCTGCCAACCCTTCCGTCTCATCTCGGCTCTTGGATGAGCTAGACGGCATCCGTCGAGGGCGATTGGAGGACTGTCATAACTGGAACAGTCCCGTTTGATTGCGACAACCTTGAGAAACGAGTTGCCTGGCAAGATCAGGAGTGAGGTGCTTTCGCGCGTTGTCATTCTTGTCGCATTTCTCAGCACCGCTTTCCCTGGATTCGCCCAGAATCGCTACCTCACGACAGGTACGGGTGGAACGCCTATGGCCCTCTCTGGCGACTACCGTTCGCTGGGTTGGAATCCTGGACACCTCACTTTTTCTCCATTGCTTGAAGACCAGTGGAAATCAGCGGCAGGCGGATTTGAAGCGGGAGCTCGGATCAGCTCGTCGGGTTTAGAACGAGAGGACGTCTGGGACGGCATTTGGAACCGTACAGAAGGTGAGACAGACGCATGGGACACACAAAACTGGAGTGATTACGTAGACCTAATGTCCAATGAGCACCTCGCGGTCAATGCGGATTTTGTTTCGGCTGCATGGGCCAAGAAATGGAACACGTGGGGCGTGGCCTATTCCAATACCCAGCATTTTCAAGCAGAAGCATTTTTTAGTACCGAAACCTTGGGGCTTCTTGTTCAAGGCGGTGCTCCGCAGTGGGCCACCTGGTTTGATGCTTTTGTAACAGCGAACGGTGACACGGTCGCCAATACGGGGGACTTTTTGGCTGAAGACCTGTTGGGATTCATCGGCGGGCTGAATTTCGATGGTGACGCCATCCTTTCCCAAGTATTAGCCGATACACGACTCGGGTTTTCCTGGCACCGGAGCCATTGCCTTGGGCTGTCGAAAGCATGGCGACTCGGGGATCTAACGTTGCATACCGGTGCTTCTGGTCGGTTGCTGCTCGGTAACGGTTACTTCTCCATTCAGAATACCGAGGACGGTTTGGACGCCTTTGGAGCCTTTTCCAATGGGTTCAACGTTTCGAGCATTGCTGCCCTTTCGGGTGGCCTCCCCACTGATTTCGAACAATTAAGGATTTGGGGTCCAGTGGGCCAGGGTTGGGCGTTGGACTTCGGAGGGGTCGTGGAATGGGAAGACAAGGCATGGGCCTCGGCTTCGCTAACGGACATTGGCTCCATGGAATGGCGTGGCGAACGGTATACCCTGAATACCTTGCTCTCGGAGTGGACTTCTCCGGTATCCGATCCTACCAACATTTTAGATGTTGTCATTGGTGCGATGGACCCGAATACGTGGTTCGATGAAGCGGAATATGAAATCCGAACCGTACCCCATGGCATCGCTTTTCAAGTGGGGGGTGGATTGAAATTTGGACGCTTCTTGATGGTGGCAGCAGAAGCTTCATTTGACAATCCTGAACTCATGGGCAACCCGGGCACACGATTCGGGGCGACCGCTGTCATTTCCCCCATTCGATTCCTTAGGGGCGACATTGGGATCAGCAAATGGGGCGATGAAACATCACGGGTTCCTGCTGGTTTAATGATTAAAACAGGAAAAAAAGGATTCGAATGCGGCATTCAAGCAACGGACATCCAGGCCATATGGAAACCGACACAACCCGAGGTTGGCTTTCGCATGGTAGCCATGCGATGGGTCTGGTAACGTGGATTGTTCTGACCGTCGGACTTTCGCTTCCCGCGAACTCGCAAGTTGAAATCATGGAAAATAAGGAATCGCTGGAGAGCATCACGCTCGGCGCTGGATGCTTTTGGTGTGTCGAAGCTGTATTTGAACAGCTGGACGGCGTTCATTCCGCCGTATCTGGATACATGGGCGGTCACATCAAAAACCCCGGCTACAGGGAGGTGTGCACCGGGCGAACCGGCCATGCCGAAGTGGTACAAGTTGCTTACGCTGCCTCGCGGATAGCATTGAGCGATCTCTTGGCGGTATTCTTCGCGACACACGATCCGACAACGCTGAATCGCCAGGGTGCCGACGTTGGCACCCAATACCGATCGGCAATTTTTTACAACTCGGAGGAACAACAGGCCACAGCAAAAGCGGCTTTACAACTTGCTCAAAGAGACTTCGAAAACAGAATTGTGACAGAAATCGCTCCTGCATCGGCCTTTTATGAAGCCGAGGATTACCACCAAGCCTACTACGAACTCAACGGAGAAGCACCATATTGCCGGGCTGTTATCGCTCCAAAAATGCAGAAGTTCAGAAAGCAATTTGAGCCCCTGATCAAGGCCGAATAATCACTCCGATTCTGCCTCTTCGATGAGCTGATCCAAAAGGTTTTCAATCTCTTGCAGCTCAGCTTTGGAAATCTTGCTGTCCAATTTGGCCTGCTTTTTTAAGTAGCGGTACATCGCGCTCTTCTTGATTTCCATGGCAACGTAGCACGTGTAGCTGCCATCGTCAGCCAGGTACTTTTCAGAGCCGATGATGCGTATGTCAGCGAGTTTCGCACTGGTGATTTCACGAGCAAGGGTCTCAAATCGGTTCATAGCATCGTCAACGTGCACGCCCGAAGTTGCGCGTTGATAATCATCGGTCACCACTTCAAAATACGTCTGCACCTGCTGCGCCAATTGTTGTCGAGCCCGCAGTTCCGCTTGGCTTTGTGCCACGTTATCCATTTTACTCGAACCTTTTCCCGTGCTGCGGTAGTAGCGAATATTTGACTCATACTTCGACCCCGTGAAGGGTTCCTTTACAGACTTGCCCAATGGATTCGAGCAGCCCGTCATAACGAGCACCATCATTGAAACCACGAACGAAAGAGAAAGGGAGGCAGTAAGGATGCGCATAGCAAATCGTTTTAGATAGTTCTGACTATGCGAATGTCGTGCCAAACTTCGCATTAAATTTGTCCTGAGACCTCTGCCGTGAAATTTTTACCAACATCCATGCAACAGCGCATTGCAAAGCGCATGCTTCGTTCGGCCAAGTCACATGAGCGTCCGAAGAAGGGGGTCAACCTAAGAGGAGCCAATCAAATCATCTTGGTTTACACAGAGACGGATGAACGCAAGTTCAAGTTAGTGAAGGACATAGCGGTCTACCTCAAAAAGGAATACGACATCAAACGCGTAATGCGTTTTGCGTACATCCCAGGCGATGAAAAGTCCGTTCCAACGTGGCACATGCGCAAACTCGAATCGGACTTTTTCTGCACTTCAGACCTCAATTGGTATAACAAACCCGTGAAACACGTCGAGGCACACGAGAGCGAACCCTACGACATACTCATTCATCTCGACCCAGACGAATCCACCGCGTTGGACTTTTTTGTCGCCGCTTCAAAGGCCAAAATGAAAGTGGCCAATTTCTCAGCGAATCGACCTCAAGATTTTGACATCCTTATTCCGCCGCAACCCAAAGACTCTTGGAAGCAGCGGAACCACCGAATCATCGAATTCATTGGAGATTCACCACTGACATGAATGACGCCTTTCGACTTTCCGGAATGGGAGTGAACTTGATCACTCCGTTCAATGCAGCTGGGGAAATTGATTTTCCTGCACTCGAACGTTTGG
>CAXREW010000119.1:0-3334 GCA_964229455.1 Flavobacteriaceae bacterium
CCGCGAAACAAACGCCTTACCCCCACTGCGAACGGAAACTTCGCTCGAAGTCATCGTCAACGTCGAAGCTGCCCGGGCCACCGAGGGAAAACTCCTGCTCAGCTACTGGATGAACAACGCCGGTTGGAATCCATCGTACAACGCCCGTGTATCGGACATCACCGAGCCACTGATGCTCGAATACCAAGCCATGATTTACCAAAACACCGGCGAATCCTGGGAAGAGGTCGGGCTCAGCATCGCCACCGGCACCCCCAGCAAAAACCGCTCGAAGCCACAACTCCAGCCGTGGAGCCTCGACGGCGGTGTGGCTCAACACCAAGGGCAATCCACGGCCAACGCCTGGCTCAAAGCCAAACCGTACAACCCCAACGTCAATCAAATCCGTGGCCAGCTCTACGACTCCAACGGCCAGCCCCTCATCGGCGCGCAAGTCACCGTGGGCAACAACCGGGTCGTCACCGACATCAACGGTTTTTACAGCCTGTCCGTTCCGGCTGGGGTGAGCACCGTGCAGTACCAGAGCATTGGCCACCGCGTTGAGACATTGAACGTAAGCGATCCTGTGATGAACGTTTCGCTGTCCAGTGCTGACGTGATGCTCGATGCCGTTGTCGTATCCGAAGACATCGCAGATGAACGCGAGGCGCTGTTCTCACCGCGCGCCAAACGCCGGAGCGAATTCAACGCCAACGAAGCGATGGATTTTGCGCCCGTTGCCGTGGAGCACAACCCCACCCAGACCCGTTTTGACGTAAGCGCACGGTACAACATCCCCGCCGATGGCAAACCGCACGCCGTGCGGGTATTGGAACATCAGCTGCCCGTTGATTACCTCTACCAGTGCACGCCGAAGTTGGATCCACAGGTGTACCTCACGGCCTTGTTCACCGACTGGGAAGAATTGGACCTGATCAACGGCCGAATGCACATTTACTTCGAAGACGATTACGTGGGAGAAAGCCAATTGCGCTTGGACTTCGCGGAGGACACCTTGGCCATTTCACTCGGCCCAGATCCCTCCATTCAAGTGCGACGCAAGCGCACCATGCGCGAAGACCGCTCCAGCCTGATCAGCGGCAAGCGGGAGTTTTTGCGGGAATACGTGTTCACCACGACCAACCGCAAAGACGCGCCCATCCACATTCAAATCGATGACCAACTGCCCATCGCCAACAACGAGGACATCGAAATCAACCGGCTCAAGCTCGACGGAGCGGAGGTCGACAAAGCCACCGGACGGGTGCTGTGGGACCTCGAAGTAAAGCCCGGCGAAGAGGTGAAGCGCACGTTCCGCTACGAGGTCAAATCCCCAAAAGAACTCTACGTTCGGCTGAATTGACTCAGTCCAAAATCGGAGCGCCGTACTTGGCCTGGAACTTTCGGTACAGCTGTCGCTGGCGGTTGTCCAAATCGATCGCCCGGCCTTGGATGAAGGCCTCTGTCACGTAATTGGTCCGCATATCAAGGGCGTCACCTTCTGAGATGAAGAGGGTGGCGTCCTTTCCGGTTTCAAGGCTGCCGCAAAACGTATCCACGCCAATGATCTTGGCGGCGTTGAGCGTGATGCTCTGCACGGCCTGCTCATAGGTCAAACCGTAGGCGTGTGCCGTACCAGCATAGAAGGGCAAGTTCCGCACGCCCATGTGTTCCATACCGCCGGCATTTTGCAGGCAAAACAGCACACCCTCGTCTTCCAACTCTTTCGCCAACCGAAACGGCGCGTCGACATCATCCTCCGCAAAGCGCGGCAAGGAGTGCAACCGCTTGACCATGACCGGCACGTTGTTGTCGCGCAGCAAATCCGCCACGGCCGGTGCATCCGTACCGCCCACAATCACGAGGTGCGCAATGCCCATCTCGCGTTTGAAATGCACCGCCTCCGTGATTTGGCGGACATCGTTGGCATGCACGTACAAGCGCAGCGTACCGTCGAAAAGGCCGCGCATCGCCTCTTGTCGGAGGTCGCGCACCGCGGTGCTGGAACGCTCACCCGCTTCGGCGTACGCCTTGGCTTCAGAGAAGAACCGCTGGATTTCGTGGCGCTCTTGGTCGTAGGTCTTCCGCTTGCGGATGTCGATTTTGCCGTCCTGCCAGTGGCGGTGATGGGTCACCGGCCAATTCAGGTGGATACCGTCCACGGTCTTCAACGCGGCGTCCTCCCAGTTCCATCCGTCGAAATGCACGAAGGCACTCGAGCCGCTGATGACGCCTCCACGTGGGGTGATCTGCCCCATCAACACACCGTTGGACCGCACGGTCGGTGTGACCTCGCTGTCGGTGTTGAAGGCGATGATGGAACGCACGTGCGGTTTGAACGTGCCCACCTCTGCGTCATCACGAGTGGCGCGCACTGCACCGATTTCCTGCAAGCCAAGGGTGGAGTTGGGGGCAATGAAGCCGGGGTAGATGTGCCGGCCGTTGGCCTCGATGACGCGGTCGTAGCGCGCACGGTCTACCGTGCGGGCGAAGCCCACGTAGTCGATTTTTCCATCGCGAAAACCGATGGCTGCATTTTCCAAGGCGTCTCCGGTACCCAGGTGTGCCGTTCCGCCCATAATCAAAATGCTCTCCTTTTGATTGGGTGCTGGCGTCGGTTGAGCAACAGCTGCAACCGCCACTCCCACACCCAGAGCGAGGGTCAATAGTACTTTGTAATTCATCGGTTCTCGTCGGTTAAGGTGTCACAGTGGTAGTGGAAGTGCATGCGTTCGGACGGGGTGCGTCCTCCGCCTTTGGCAGCCTCCTTCATGGCCTGTACGAGGCGTGCGCGCTCGCCGCGCATCCATTCCCGCTTCGCTGCATCCTCTTCGAGGTCGTAGTACTTGGTGCCGTCAATGTAGGTCTGTTCCGCCCGCGCGTAAACGCTCAGCGGATGGTCGTCCCAAAGCACAATGTCCGCGTCCTTGCCCACGGCGATGGAACCCACTCGGTGATCGATGCGCAGCAGTTTCGCCGGATTCAGCGTCACAAATTTCAGTGCCTCCTCTTCGGAGACGCCTCCGTACTTCACAGCCTTGGCCGCTTCTTGGTTGAGTCGACGGGCCATTTCAGCATCGTCGGAATTGAACGCCGTTACTATGCCTTGTCCGTGCAGGACCGCGCCGTTGTACGGGATGGCGTCCTTGACCTCGAATTTGTAAGCCCACCAATCACTGAAACTCGAGCCGCCCGCGCCGTGTTCAGCCATCTTATCGGCCACCTTGTAGCCCTCGAGGATGTGGGTGAAGGTGTTGATGGTAAAGCCCATGGAGTCGGCCACGTGCATCAACATGTTGATCTCATCTTGGCGGTAGCTGTGGCAGGTGACAAACCGCTCTTCGTTCAGGATTTG
>CAXREW010000120.1:0-3195 GCA_964229455.1 Flavobacteriaceae bacterium
GCAAATCATCCAACACATCTGCTCCAAGTTCGCGCTTGCCTTCGGTTTGACACCTGATGCTTTCACTCAAAAGGTGAAGAACTACCGGTCGTTCATGAATCAGATCAACCGACCTTCCAAGAACCTCGTGACGGCAATGACCCGCGCCCTCTTTTATAAGTACCACCTGAACCAGTTCCAAGAACCGTACTTCCGGGACATGAACACGCCCGAGCCCAACATCCAGCGTGAGCTCAAAAGCCTCCTGGCGCACTTCGTGTGGGCTTGGGATGCCTTCACGGAAAACTACCGGGTCTCCGCCAGTAAGGTCCTATTAGGATAAACGGTCCAGGTCCCGGGCCTGGTCCTTGTCTTTGAGCGCTGCGCGCTTGTCATGCAACTTCTTCCCTTTCGCGACGGCAATGTTCACCTTGGCGTAGCCACTTTGTGCGATGAACATGCGCACCGGCACAATGGTCACTCCGACATCTTTCAACCGCTTCTCCAGTTTCTTGAGTTCGGTTTTCTGCAGCAGCAACTTTCGTGGACGACGGACCTCGTGCGGCGTGTACCCGGCATTCGGGTATTCGGCGATGTACATGTTGTAGACAAAAAACTCGCCGCCATTGAATCGGCAATAGGCTTCGCCGATGCTGGCTTTACCTGCCCGAATGGACTTGATCTCCGAACCGACCAATTGGATTCCGGCGGTGAATTCGTCCGTCAAGAAATAGGTGTAAGACGCCTTTTTGTTTTTGATCTCAACAGCCATGGGGCAAAAGTACAGCACGGAGCCCACTGCCGTCCTACCTTTGAATCATGGAAGCGCAATCCGTTCATCCCGCCATTCACGCCATGCCCAAGGTGGAACTCCACTGCCACTTGGAATTGGCCATCCGACAAGAAACCCTGAAAAGGTTCGCCTTGGAGCGCGGATACGACGTTGCGGACGACGCAAAATTTGACGAGGCGTTTCTCATTCAATCTCCCATGGGTGAATTGCCCTCCGTACTGCACAAGTTCCTGAATACCCGGGATGTGCTAGATGCGGCCGAATGCATTGAACAGGTGGCATTCGAGGTGTGCGAGGACATGTACCTCCACTCAAACGTGCGCGTCCTGGAACTGCCTTATGCCCCGAGTTTCTTGCTGGACAAACACACCCACATCTCCCCCGATGCGCTGCAGGAAGCCATCCAACGCGGCGTAGCGCGGGCTGAATCCCTATACCCGATGGCCGTAGGCCTCATCTGCATCTTGCAACGCACCAAATCGGTTGAGGACAATGCGTACTGGGTGGATTTTGCCTTGAACCACAAAAATGGATTCCTCGCATTGGACCTCGCGGACAACGAAGTGGACTTCGATCCCGAACCCTTCATTCCGTTGTTCCAACGGGCAAAAGCCGGCGGACTGGGCATTACCGTTCATGCAGGAGAACCCCGCGTGGCCGGGATTTCCAAAAACATCACCACGGCCATCGAAGCAATGGGTGCCGACCGCATCGGTCATGGCCTGCAAGCCATTGAGGACCCGCGTGTCATCGACTTGCTGATCCGCACGGAAACCCCACTCGAGCTCTGCCCGACGAGCAACTGGTTAACAGGCGCTTGCGATGGGCTGCATACCCATCCCATTAAAGCCCTCTTCGAAGCCGGCGTGCACACAACCATCAACACCGACGATCCGGGTATCATGGTCACCAACCTCAATCGGGAATTTCAGCACGTTCACGAGCACCGGGGGTTTACCCCAGAACAGCTTCGGCAATGCGTTGATTGGGCACACGCCTACAGCTTCATTCCCGCAACCAAAAAAGACGCGGTGTGGCCGGCATCATGAGTTTGAACTCCCCATGGTTCTTGGCAGTGTGCATCATGGTCTGCGTCACACCAACCTTTGGACAAATCACCCTGGGGACACTCGCTATTGAGCCCGGTGCCAATCAAGACTACGTGCTCTTCAGTCCCAACGGGTCGGAAACAACCTATTTGATTGACAAGTGTGGGCGGCAGATTCATCAATGGGAAACAGAAGGACGCCCCGGCCTCATGGCGTACTTCATGGACAACGGGGATTTGATTCGAACGCGTAACCACCAGACCGGACAATTTCTTGGCGGTGGCATCGGTGGCATCCTTGAACGGTTCGATTGGGAAGGCAATTTGCAATGGACCGATACCCTGGCGACGTTCTCCCATCACCAACACCACGACATTGCCGTGATGCCCAACGGAAACATTTTGGCCATTCTCTGGGAAAAGTGGTTTGCTGAAGATGCCATTGCGCGCGGTCAGCTTCCGGAACTCGCATCCGAGGAGGTTTGGGTGACGCGGGTGGTCGAATTGGCGCCATTGCCGGGCACAGGCAGTGAGGTCGTATGGTCCTGGAGTCCGTGGGAACACCTCATCCAAAACACGGACCCAGCTCTGCCCAATTATGGAGAGCCATCCGAACATCCAGAGCGATTTGACATCAACTTCGAAGCGGTGGCAGAATCGGGAGGTCCCGGCTTCGGCCAAGAAGCAGCCTACGATTGGATGCACGTCAACAGCATCCACTACCACCCCGAGCGCGATGAAATCGTGTTGAGCAGCCGGCATTGGAACGAAGTGTGGATCATCGATCACAGCACCACGATCGAAGAGGCTGCCGGGAGCAGCGGAGGCCAGCACGGCCAAGGCGGAGACCTGCTTTGGCGATGGGGCAATCCAGCGGCTTATGGACAAGGAGACGTGGGGGACCAAGCGTTCTTCGGCCAACACGACGCTCAATTCATTATCAACTCGGAAGGGCTCAACACTAGCGTCTACAACAACGGTTTTGGACGACCCGATGGCAATTACAGCACAGTTCAACACATCACCATTCCATTGGACGAAGACGGTGGAATTGCCTCCCCTGTCAACGGGACCTTCGGCCCAGAAGCGGCTGCATGGACCTATCCCACTACCCCCGACTTCGCCTTCTTCTCCCCCAATATTTCCGGTTACACCCAATTGGACGATGGCCACCACCTCATCTGCCAAGGCGCTGATGGCCGGTTTTTCGAACTGGATGAAACGGGCACCATGGTTTGGGAATACGTCAATCCCATCACGAGCACAGGCCCCTTAAGCCAAGGCAGCAACCCCGTTCAGAACGGAGTGTTCCGTGTCACAGCGATTCCGGCATCCCACCCGGGCTTGGAAGGACGCAACTTGGAGCCCGGTGACC
>CAXREW010000121.1:0-2115 GCA_964229455.1 Flavobacteriaceae bacterium
CGGGTCGCGCAGCGTCGTCCGGCGGTGGGTCGTTTGGGTGTACACGCCCCCGTTGTTAATCCAATCCGCCGTGGGCAACTCCTTCATCCACCAATGCTCCGATCCGCAGTGGTTCATGATCATGTCCATGATGACCTTCATGCCTTTTGCACGCGCTGCGTCCACGAGCGCTTTGTATTCTTCATTGCTTCCAAACCGGCGGTCCACTCGGTAATAATCCGTCGTGGCGTAGCCGTGGTACGACCATTGGGGCTGGTCGTTTTCCAAAATGGGATTGAGCCAAATGGCCGTAAAGCCCATGTTGTTCAGGTAGTCGAGGTGTTGCTGGATGCCGGCGACATCGCCACCGTGGCGGCCATGGTCGTCGGCGCGGTTGAGTCCCTCCTTCATACCCGCAACCTCATCGTTCGCCGGGTTGCCATTGGCGAAACGGTCCGGTGTGATCAAGTAAATGGCGTCCGAAGCTGTGTAGCCTTGGATCGGGCGTTCTTCTCGGGGCTTTAATTCAAACGCCGTTCGCCCAACGGTTTTGCCTTTGCGGTTGGTGGCATCCCGCCATTGGATGGCGAGGGTGCCGGGCTGGGCATCTGGACTGATGTGCAAGTAGATGAACGCGTAATTCGGCCCGTCGCCGTGCACAACGCGCGCGATGCTCACCCCAGGGTAATCCACCACCGGCGCCAACTGCGCCACGCGGTCGCCGTGGACCATGATCTGCACTGTATCCACGGGCATGTCCACCCACCAAAACGGTGGATCCACGTGTTCAATGAAGGATTGAGCCGCGAGTTGGAGCGGAGCGGTTGCAGTGAGCAACAGGAGCGCAATGAAATGGGGCAAGCGTTTCAGCATGCCCGCAAAGAAAAAGCGGAATTCGCAATTACAGCCAGCGCAAGAGCCGATCGACAAGTTTGGTTTTCCACGGGGTGTATGGCGGCATGAGCAAAGCTCCTGCGCCGTCAAAACGCTGTTCGTACACGCCACGGAGGTGGGTAAACTCGGTGAATCCGTACTCGCCATGGCCGGAGCCGATTCCGCTGTTGCCCAATCCACCAAACGGCAGGTGGTTGCTCGAAACGTGGATGACGCAGTTGTTGATGGAAGCCCCACCGGATTGAATCTGGGACAAGACCGATTCGACGAATCGCTTGCGCTTGCTGAACACGTACAACGCAAGTGGCGTTGGGCGGTCGTTGACGAACCGGACCGCCTCATCCAAGGAGTTGTATGGGATAATGGGCAGCACCGGACCGAAAATTTCTTCCTCCAAAATCTCCGCATTCGGTTCTATACCGGTCAGCACGGTCGGCGGCACATAGCAACTGGCCGCATCGGCATCACCGCCCAAAACGCGCGAAGCACCGCGGGCGATGGCATCATCCACGAGTTTTGAAATGCGTTCCGCGTGGTGAGGCGCCACGATGCGCTGGTAGTCCTTATTCGCGGCAGCTTCGCCCGGGTACATCTCCACCATGGCCTCCTTAACGGCAGCGACAAAGTCCGCCTCACGGTTCGCCGGCACCAACACATAATCGGGCGCTACGCAGATTTGACCGGCGTTCGAAAGCTTGGCCCATGCCACCTTTTTCGCTGCATCCTTCATGGACTTGAGGTCATCGATGATGACTGGAGACTTCCCGCCCAATTCCAATGTGACGCTGCAGGGATGCTGGGACGCCGCCTTCATGACAATTTTGCCTACGGCAGGTGAGCCGGTGAAGTAAATGTGGTTGAACGGCAGGTTGAGCAAATGCGTGGCGGTTTCTACTCCGCCTTGCACCACCGCGACCTCGTCCGGGTTGAACACCGCCGAGACGATTTCGGCGACCAATTGTGCGGTCTCACCGGTCAGCTCAGAGGGCTTGACCATGGCCGTGCACCCCGCGGCAATTGCGGCAATCAATGGCCGAAAGACCAGTTGCATGGGGTAATTCCACGGTGAAATGATCAGCGCCACGCCTTTGGCCTCGGGGCGTACCCAAGAGGCACTGCCGATTTGGGCCAGTCCGCCTGGTACACGCTTGGGCCGCATCCACTTCCGCAGCCCACGTTTCACCGCTTTAATCTCGCTCTTGACAACAAAAATCTCGGTCAAATCCACCTCCTCACCCGGTT